>JAEXTE010000395.1 GCA_023453655.1 Pseudomonadota bacterium | reverse complement strand
AGCCTGGGCGGCGTCGGCGGTCGCGGTGCCGGCGGCCTCGGTCGCGGCGGTGGCGGCGTCGGCAGCGGCGTCGGCGGCGTCGGCAGCGGCGTTCTCAGCCTGCTGCTGGTTGCTGCAGGCAGCCAGGGCGAAACCCAGAGCCAGCGCAAGCAGGGCCTTGTTGATGGTCATATCCGTTCTTCCTCGTCTGAAGTTTGGCAACGCGCAAAGTTGCGCGCCATAACAATGATGACAAGCCCGTTACCGCTGTCAAGCGGGTGGGAGGGGAATTTTCACCAGCGCAGGGTCAAGCGTTCACGTCGATCAGGCCAGCTCGACGGCGATGGCCGTCGCTTCGCCCCCGCCGATGCACAGCGAGGCCACGCCGCGCTTGCCGCCGCGGGCCTTGAGCGCGTAGAGCAGGGTGACCAGCAGGCGCGCGCCGCTGGCGCCGATGGGGTGGCCCAGGGCGGTCGCGCCGCCGTGCACGTTGAGCTTGTCGTGCGGGATGCCGAGTTCGCGGATCGGCGCCATGGCCACGACCGAGAACGCCTCGTTGACCTCGAACACGTCCACGTCGTCCACCGACCAGCCGACCTTGTCGAGCAGGTTGCGGATCGCGCTCACCGGCGCGGTGGTGAACCACTCCGGCTCCTGCGAGAAGGTGGCATGGCCGACGATGCGTGCAATCGGCTCCAGCCCGAGTTTCGCGGCATGTTCGGCGCTGGTCAGCACCGTTGCGGCCGCACCGTCGGAGATGCTGGAGGAACTGGCGGCGGTCACCGTGCCGTCCTTGCGGAAGGCCGCACGCAGGGTCGGGATCTTGGCGACGTCGGACTTGCCCGGCTGCTCGTCGGTGTCGACCTCGACCTCGCCCTTGCGGCCGGCGACCTTGACCGGAACGATCTCGTCCTTGAACGCACCCGAGGCGATCGCCGCCTGCGCGCGCCTGACCGACTCGATGGTGTAGGCGTCCTGCTCTTCGCGGCTGAAGCCGTACTTGTCGGCGGTGGCCTCGGCGAACACGCCCATCGACTGGCCGTCGTAGGGATTGGTCAACCCGTCCCAGGCCATGTGGTCGACCAGCTTGGCCTCGCCGTAGCGCAGGCCCGGGCGCGCCGAGACCATGTGCGGCGCGTTGGTCATCGACTCCATGCCGCCGGCGACGACCACGCTGGCCGAACCGGCCTTGATCAGGTCGTGGCCCAGCATCACCGCCTTCATGCCCGAGCCGCAGACCTTGTTGATGGTGGTGCAGCCGGTGCCCTTGGGCAGGCCTGCGGCGAGCGCGGCCTGGCGCGCCGGCGCCTGGCCGAGGTTGGCGGGCAGCACGCAGCCCATGATCACTTCCGAGACCTCCTCGCCCTTGACGCCGGCCTGCTCGACCGCGGCGCGGATGGCGGCGGCGCCGAGGGTCGGCGTGGGCACGCCGGTGAACTGGCCGAGCATGGAACCGATGGCGGTGCGCTTGGCACCGACGATGACGACGTCGCTCATGGAAACTCCGTGGACCGCGCGTGGGGAAGCCCGGATTATCGCCCCGGCCGCCGCGGAGCGGCAAACGGACGCAAGTCCGCTGGCGCAGCCTCCCGATTGACGCTATAGAGGCGCGGGGCGCGTCGCCGCGCGAGGACGGGAATCGAAGCGATGCAACAGTCGGTCCGGAAGAAGCACTCCCTGCTTGCGGTTGCGGTGACCGCCGCCTGCGCGCTGTCGGCCTGCGGCGGTGGCGGCGGCAACACCCGCGCCGACCCGCCACCGGTGTCGCCACCACCCACGGCGCCGCCGCCGGCACCGCCGACCGTGCAGGATCCGGATCCCGCCTACAGCCTGCACCTGGCCTGGACCGGGGCCGACGAGGCGCATGCACGCGGCCTCACCGGTGCAGGCACCCGCATCGGCATCGTCGACAGCGGGGTCAACCGCAACCATCCGGCGATGCGCGACGGGCGCGTCGTGGCCAGCTTCACCTACATCGATCCGCGCACCAACAACCTGCAGGTCGACGACGTGGTCGGCCACGGCACGGCCGTCGCGCAGACCGCCGCCGGCAAGCCCTTCGGCCGCTGGCCGGGGGGCATCGCGCCGGGCGCGGAGATCGTGTCCGCCCGCATCATCAGCGACAAGCCGCCGGAAGACGACGGCAGCGGCCGCGGCAACGAGGTCGATGGCGCGCTCGGCCTGGGGCCGATCCACGCCGACCTGATCCGCCAGGGCGTGCGGGTGATGAACAATTCCTGGGGCGGCCTGTACTGGACCAACCCCGCGGCCACCGCCGAGATCGCCGCCGAGTACCGGCCCTTCATCCGCGACAACGGCGGCCTGGTGGTGTTCTCGGCCGGCAATTCCGGCTTCGACGATCCCTCCGACACCGCGGCGCTGCCCAGCCAGCCCGGCACCGGCGGCACGTTGCCGGCGGCCGATCTGGAGCGCGGCTGGCTGACCGTCGCCGCCCTGGACTCGGCCGATCCCACGCAGCTGGCGTACTACTCGAACGCCTGCGGCCTGGCGATGCGCTACTGCCTGGCCGCGCCGGGCACGGTGGTGGTGACCGGCACCAATGACGCGCCGAGCGCGCCGACCTATGCGCGCTGGACGGGCACCTCGTTCGCCGCGCCCATCGTCTCCGGCGCGGCGGCGCTGGTGTGGGAGGCCTTCCCGTACTTCGACAACGACCTGGTCCGCCAGACCCTGCTGGGCACGGCGACCGACCTCGGGGCGGCCGGCGTCGACGAGGTTTTCGGCTACGGCGCGGTCGACATCGCCGCGGCGGTGCAGGGGCCGGGCCGCTTCGACTGGGGCGACGTGGTCGCCGGGTTCGACACCGTCACCTCGACCTGGGGCAACGCCATCGACGGCGATGGCGGCCTGGTCAAGCGCGGCAGCGGTCGCCTGGTGCTCGGCCACGCCGGCACCATCGGCTATCGCGGCGATACGCGCGTCGAAGCCGGCGTCCTGCAGGTCGACGGCCAGCTCACCCGTTCGCACGTGCAGGTCGGCCGGCAGGGCACGCTGACCGGCGCCGGCACCATCGGCCAGTCGATCCGCAACGCCGGCACGGTGGCCATCGATGCGGACAACCGCCTGGTCGCCGGCGGCGACTATGTGCAGACCGGCACCGGCACGCTGTCGGTGCAGGTCGGGACTGCGCTGCTGGTGGAGGGCGCCGCCACCCTCGAAGGTGGCACGCTGCATGTCTCCGGGATCGCGCCCGGCTATGTCACCCGGGCCAGCGAGCCGGTGCTGACCGCGATCGAAGGCCTGAGCGGAGAGTTCGACCAGCTGACGCAGGCGTCGAGCCTGTCCCTCGACGCCGAACTGGCCTACGACTACGACCAGTCCATCGTGAGCCTGGAGATCGAGCGGCTGGACGTGGCCTCGGCGGCGCGGCGGCTTGCCGGCGTGTCCAAGGCCGGACTGGCGGCAGCCGAACGCCTGGAGCGCGCCTTCGGCGTGCTCGACGCGCAGCCGGCGGCCGCGGAAGCATCGCTGCTGCAGGTCGCCGGCGCGTTCCAGGCGCTGTCGGACGAGGCGAGCGCCGCCGCCGCGCTGGACAGCCTCTCCGGCGAGTCCCACTCGCTGGCCACCAGCCTGGGTCTCGCCGCCATCCACATGGGACGGCGGGCGCTGTCCACGCGCCGGGGCCAGCTGCACGACGGGGAGGCGCTGGCCGGCAGCTGGCGCCAGGCACTGGGGCAGGGCGGCAGTACCGGCATCGCCAGCGGTGGCTACCGCCTCGACGGCTGGACCATGGGGCAGGACCAGCGCAGCGGCCACCTGGTGTCGGGCTTCTCGTTCGGCGAGACGCGCAGCCACGACTGGCTGGGCGGCAACCGCGACCGCAGCCGCGACCGGCAGACGCATGCGGGCGTGTACCTGGGCCGGATGTCGGACGCGGGCTACG
>JAEXTE010000350.1 GCA_023453655.1 Pseudomonadota bacterium | reverse complement strand
ACCTCCACCCCCGCATCGCACGCCGCCAGCTGCGGCGCGGTCGCGGCCGGCAGCGCGAACGGATTGACGTCGGCATAGTCGGGTTGCGGCACGCTCGCGGCCCGCAGCGCCAGCGCGTCCTCGTTGCGCCAGCCATCGGCCGTGCGCTCGCAGCCGCTGGCGACCGGCTTCATGCCGACCGCGCGCAGGCCCCGCGCACGCAGCGCGTGCAGCAGGGCCACCGACGCGAAGGTCTTGCCCACGCCGGTGTCGGTACCGGTGATGAACCAGGCGGTGCTCACGGGCGGTCGCGTTGCAGCGCCAGCCGCTGGCGTTCGCGCCGCACGTGGTACCACGGCATCCACAGCCCGAGCGTGGCGTAGCACCACATCGGCAGTCCGGCCAGCACGCGCAGCGGGCCCCGCAGCGCGGGATCGCGCCAGTACAGCAGCAGTGCCAGCACCAGGGCGGCCAGCGACACACCGGCGAGGATCGCGTGCGAGCCTACCTCGGTGCGCAGCAGGTGGCGCTCGTTGGCGTCCAGGCCCAGCGCGTCCGCCAGCTGCAACGCATGCGCGTTGAGCCGCCGCAGCAGCCAGGCCAGCATGCCGAAACCGAGGCTGTAGACCAGGAAGGTGGCCTGCAGGTCGCGCATCGCGCGCCGGGGGTCGAAACCGAGTTCGCTGGGCAGCCAGCCCCCGGTGAGCAGCGACAGGAAGCTCGAGGCCACCATCCGCAGCGGATACACGTACACCATCACCGCCAGCACCAGCGCCAGGCTGAGCACGGTGGCGGTGGCGTCTTCCAGCCCGAGCCGTCGGCTCCAGCGGTTGTGCGCGGCCCAGAACATCATCAGCACCGCGAAACAGGCGATGAAGGTGGGCACCCTGCGCAGCGCGTCGATCAGCTCGGCGGCGGTCTGCGGCAGGTCGCTGGTGACGATCACCAGCAGGGTGATCGAGAAGGCGAAGGCCGCGTCGACGAAGGTTTCCAGCCGCGTGACCTGCGCGCCGCGCAGCCGGAATCCGGCCGCATCGCGCGGGAGCTGCTGCATCTGGTCCATCCACCCTCCGGGAGCGCGCGGGGCGCGCTGCTACACTGCCCCGATGTTCACTGCAGCCAGTCTAAGCGGCGACAAGCCGCAGCAGTATGCCCAGCTCGCCGAACAGGCGCGTGCCCTGCTGCATGGCGAACCAGACCGCATCGCCAACGCCGCCAACCTGTCCGCGCTGGTCTACCACGCGCTGCCGCGGCTGAACTGGGTGGGCTTCTACTTCTTCGACGGCACCGAACTGGTGGTCGGACCCTTCCAAGGCCTGCCCGCCTGCGTGCGGATCCCGCTGGACCGGGGCGTTTGCGGCGCGGCCGCCAGCAGCCGCCAGACCCAGCGCGTGGAGGACGTGCATGCCTTCCCCGGCCATATCGCCTGCGACGCCGCGTCCCGCTCGGAGCTGGTGGTGCCGCTGGTGAAGGACGGCGCGCTGGTCGGCGTGTTCGACCTGGACAGTCCGGACCCGGCGCGTTTCGACGTTCAGGACCAGGAGGGGCTGGAAGCCATCGCCCGCATCTACGTCCAATCGCTGCCATGAATGCACCGTTGAAGATGCGCAACATCGGTCCGAAATCCGCCGCCTGGCTGCGCCAGGTCGGCCTTCGAACCAACGAGGACCTGATCGCCGCCGGGCCGGTGGACGCCTTCATGCGCGTCAAGCGCGCCGGCTTCAAGCCCAGCCTGAACATGCTCTACGCGCTGGAAGGCGCGATGCAGGACTGCCACTGGCAGGAAGTGCCCGAGGCGCGCCGCGCCGAACTGGTGGCCGCGGTCGAAGCGGCCACCGCCGAGCTGCCCGCCCCGCGCGGCCGTCCGGCGGCGGCGCCGGTCACCACCACCCACCACCAGGACGAGGGCCCGGCCGCCTCGTTCGGCTTCCTCGACGAGCCCGCGGGCGACGACCGCGACTGACGCTTCGCGGGTTGGACAACCGGTCCACCCCCGCCTGCCCGCGCTCCCGTACAATGCCGCCTGCTCCAGGGTGGCCCGCGGACGTTCGTCCAAGGGCTGAAACGGGAAGCCGGTGACGCCGGCGTCGCTTGCGACGCGGCCATTCCGGCACTGCCCCCGCAACGGTAAGCGAGTACGACCGCCGCATCCGCCACTGTGCTCCGGCACGGGAAGGCGCGGCGGTCGAGGCCCAGGCCTCGGCTCGCGAGTCCGGAGACCGGCCCCGGGGTCCACAGGTTGCGATGCGGAGGGCGTCGCGGCGTGCCGTACGCCGCCGCGTGCCGTCCGCCTGCTCCCTCCCTCGCGACTCCACGCCAGCAAGGCGCGCGGGGCGCGCGATGGAGCTTCTTGAAATGTCGAACCCGAACCTGATCCGCCTGTCCGTGGCCGCCGTGCTGGCCGCGTCCCCGCCTGCCGTCGCGACGCCGCAGGCCACCGATCTCGACGAGGTGCTGGTGACCGGCACCCGCACCGAGGTGCGGCTGGCCGAAAGCCTGCTGCCGGCCGAGGTGCTCGACCGCGACCAGATCGAACGCAGCCAGGCGCGCGACCTGATCGAGCTGCTGCGCGGTCGTGCCGGCGTCGACGTGGGCAACACCGGCGGACGCGGCAAGCTCAGCAGCCTGTACCTGCGCGGCGCCGAATCCGACCACGTGCTGGTGCTGGTGGACGGCATCAAGATGAACTCCGCCTCCGCCGGCATGGCTGCGTTCCAGGACCTGCCGCTGGCGCAGATCGAGCGCATCGAGATCATCCGCGGCCCGCGGTCGAGCCTGTACGGCTCCGTGGCGATCGGCGGCGTGGTGCAGGTGTTCACGCGCCGCGCGCGGGCGCGCGGGCTGTCGCCGCAGTTCACCGTGGGCGCGGGCAGCCACGGCGCGCGCGAGGCCAGCGCCGGCTTCGACCTGCGCGGCGCGCGCGGCTGGCTGGGCGTGCATGGCGCCTACGATTCCACCGATGGCTTCAATGCCTGCCGCGGCTCGGGCGCGCTGTTCCAGGGCTGTTTCGCCGACGAACCCGACGACGACGGCTACCGCAACGTGTCGATCGGCCTGCGCGGCGGCGCGCAGCTGGGCGAGGCGACGGAGCTCGACGGCAGTTTCCTGCAGGCCGATGGCGAGAACGCCTTCGACGGTTCCTGGACCAACCGCTCCCGCGTCCGCCAGCAGGTCTCGGGCCTGCGCCTGCGCCACGCCCCACGCCAGGGCCGGCTCGAGCTCAGCGCGGCGCTGGGGCGCAACCAGGACCGCTCCGACGACTACCAGGGCCAGGAACTGCGCAGCGCCTTCATCACCCGCCGCGACAGCGCCTCCCTGCAGGCCGACCTGGAGTTGCGCGCCGGCCACCTGCTCACCACCGGCATCGACCACCAGCGCGACCGCGTCGACAGCCTCATGCCCTATACCGTCGACGCGCGCGACAACACCGGCGTCTTCGTCGGCTACGACGGCAAGCTCGGCGCGCAGCGGCTGCAGGCCAGCGTGCGCAACGACGACAACGCGCAGTTCGGCAACCACCTCACCGGCAGCCTGGGCTGGGGCACGACGCTGGCCAGCGGCCTGCGCCTGTCGGCCAACGCGGCCACCGGGTTCAAGGCGCCCACGTTCAACGATCTTTACTACCCCGGCTCGGAAAGCCCGTGGCTGCAGCCGGAGACCTCGCGCAGCCTCAACCTCGGCCTGTCGCGCGCCACCGCCAGCCACCGCTGGTCGCTGGACGTGTTCGAAAGCCGCATCGACGACCTGATCGTGTTCGTCTACCCGCCGCCGGACTTCCTCGGGGTGGGGAGCAATATCGACCAGGCGCGCATCCGCGGGGCCGAGTTCGGCTTCGATACCACGCTGGCCGGGATCGATGTGTCGCTGCAGCTCAGCCATGCGGATCCGCGCGACCGCAGCGGCGGCGCCACCCACGACCGGGTGCTCGCGCGGCGCGCGCGCAATACCGGCCGGCTCGGGCTCGACCGCGAATTCGGCCCGCTGCGCGCCGGCATCACCGTCAACGGCGCCGGCGCGCGCTACGACGATGCCGCCAACAGCGTCCGCCTCGGCGGCCATGCCACCACCGACCTGCGCCTGGAGTACGCCTTCCACCGCGACTGGACCCTGCTCGCGCGCGCCAGCAACGTGTTCGACCGCGAATACGAGACCGTGGCCTGGTACTACCAGCCCGGCCGCGAGTACCAGCTGACGCTGCGCTGGCGGCCGGCAGTGCGCTGACCGCTCGCCGCGCACGGCAGGCG
>JAEXTE010000337.1 GCA_023453655.1 Pseudomonadota bacterium | reverse complement strand
GCCCCCCCGCCCGCGGGCGGCGCCCACGACCCCTTCGGCGACGGGGTCGAACGCGTCGGCCACAGCGGCTCGGCCTATGGACTGCGCTCGGGGCTGTGGATCGATCCGGCCGCCGGCACCGGCGTGGTCTATTTCGCCACGGGCGTGCCGGACGAACGCACCGGCTCGCGCTCGGCCTTCAGCGAGATCGAGGAGCAGCTCGCGCGCGGCGAGTGAGCCGGGCGCCAGCCACCCGGCCTGCGCCCGGACGGGGCGCGGTCAGCGTGCCTGGAACAACCGGATCGGTCGGATGCCATGCGCGCGCTCGGCCGCGTCGGCCAGCAGCGCCAGTTCCGCCAGCTCGCGCCGGTACATGTCGAGGAAAGCATCTTCCACGGGTGCGGTGACGTGGATGAAGGCGAACGGGTCGGCTCCCGCGGTGGACATGCGGCCACAGCGACTCCGCAGCGCCCGGCCAAGACTTGCGCCATCGGGCAACGCGACTCCATCGAGCCTGGCCAGCAGCGCATCGAAGGCCTGGCGATAGTCCTCGGCCATGGCGAACACGCGCACACGCAGCGCGTCCGCATCGCGCGCCATGCCCGACTGCAGGCGCAGGCACAGCCGCCCATCGGACACCAGCCGCTCAAGCCGCGGCCACGCATCGTGAAGTTGCTGCAGCAGGGCCAGCCGCGCCTGTGCCTGCCCGCGCGCGGGACCTTCCATCGCATCGGCCGCCAGCTGCAGGCGGCGCGCGAACACCGCGAGCAGGCGCGCGATCAGCCTGTTGTCCGCCGACGTGCCGTTGCGGCACTGGCCCAGCTGTTCGCGCAGTGCGGCCGCATCGGGCTCGCTGCCGTCGGGCATGCTGAAGTCCACGCCCAGGTCGACCAGTCGCACCCACAACTCCAGCTCGTCGGCCCTGGCGCGACTGCGCTCCAGTCGCGGCCACAGGTCGGAGGCCTCCGGGCCGAGCCGGCGCAGTTCGTCCACGCAGCCCTGCCAGTCGAAGCCGGCCGCCGGCTGCAGCAGGCCGGCGGAGGGGTCGAGCAGCGGCACCGTGCCGAGCATGCCGTTGGCGAAGCGCTTCCAGGCCGCCGCCAGCGCCTCCGGCAGCTGCCCCATGCCGAGCAGCTGCGCGGGCTCCATGAGGTTGCGCGCGCCGAACTCCAGGTCCATCTCCCGGTAGTAGTGATCGGTCACTTCCCGGCACAGAGCGGGGAAGTCGGCGAACAGCCCGGCGGCGGGACGGTCGTCGACGAACATGCCCTCCACCGGCTGCGCCATCGCGTTGGCGATGCGCGCCTGGTCGGCCGGATGCGAATCCCAGTAGCGGGTCTCGTCGTCGTTGTCGACCAGGCGCTCCACCGCCTGCCAGTCGTCTGCGGTCCACTGGGCCATGCGCAGTGCGGCGGCCGCCGGCAGGTCGGCCACCAGGCTGCCCTCGCGCCAGGCCTTGCGATTGAGCAGCTCGACCTCGTGCATGGCCTGCGACAGCGCGCGCAGGCGCAGCGCAGTGCCGGCGAAGCTGTCGCTGCCTGCCACGGCGACTTCGTAACGGTCGGCGTCGAACTCCATCTCCTGCGACAGGCGCCGGCTCATGCGGAAGCTGAGCTGGAACAGCCCACGCAGGAACACGCGGGTCAGGCCAAGGCAGGCCTGGGTGATCGCGCACGCCAGATGGAGCAGGTTGCCGCCATCTCCCTCCTCGCCGTCGTCGAGCCAGCCCTGCAGGCGCTCGTCCCACTCGTCGCGATGGTAGGCACGCGATTCGAGCCAGCGGTTGACGCGATTGATCACGTGCGCGGCGCGCATGCCGCCACGCTGCGCGAAGTGGCCGAACTCGTGCGCCAGCACGCCCACCAGCTGGCGCGCGCTCATGCCCGCCACCAGCGGCAGGCCGATGGTCAGCGTCCTCGCGCCACCCACCAGGCCGGCCGGGCCGGGACTGAACTGGACCCAGGCGTTGACGCTGTGACTGAGGTAGATCTCGCGTGGCGGGGCCACGCCCACGGCGCGGCAGAGCGAGACGACCGCCGCGCGGAAGGCGATTTCCTTCTCCGGCAGCCGGACCGCGTCGGGCACCCTGGCCCGCGGCGCGAACAGTGGCTTGAGCAGGAACAGGATCAACACCCCGAGCACGAAGCCCGGCACCGTCCAGGCCACCATCGTCCAGCCGCTGAACCCGCGCGGCGCCCAGTCGGCGTAGTAGGCGTAGCCCAGCCAGCCGAGTGCGGCGACGAGGCCGAAGTACACCAGCGGCAGCAGGCACGACAGCAGCGCCACCAGCCACAGCAGGAGCGTGTACAGCGGCCGCCGCGCCGGCCGGGGGACCGAGCCCGGCGCCATCGCCTGCATCAACCCCGTCAAGGGCGGGGCGTTCTCGCCCGCCGGCACCACCATCGCATCCATGACATCCCCCTGCGCGCCCGGAGGGCCGGGCACGGCTGGCTTGGCGTTCCTCTGGCGGCCGCGGCCTCCCCCGCCGACGACCGCGACGCGGCACAGCCCCCTGTGCCGCCGCCGGCCGAGCATACACAATCGGACCGGAGCGGCAACGGGGCCTAGGGGAGCCGGCCACTCGCGAGAAGCAACTGTCGATGCTGGGCCCTGCCGTTCGTCGCACCGGCGTGCGCCGTCGCACGCAGCCATCGACAGGAGTTTCCCCAATGGTCCAAAGCGTCAATCCCTACCTCAATTTCGCCGGCAATACGCTGGAAGCCTTCGAGTTCTACCGTTCGGTGTTCGGCGGCGATTTCCCGATGGTGGTGCGCTACCGCGACTTCCCCGCCAACATGGGCGCGCCGCCCGAGGCCGGCGACCGGATCGCGCACATCGCGCTGCCGCTGGGCGCGAACATGCTGATGGGCACGGACGTGGTCGGCGCCGATGCCGCGGCGTTCCGTCCCGGCAACAACAGCTACATCGTGGTCGCGCCCGACGACGCCGCGGAGGCCATGCGCGTGTTCGAGGGGCTGTCGGCGGGCGGCAGCATCGCAATGCCGCTGCAGGCCACCGAGTGGGCCGAACTGTACGGCATCTGCGCCGACCGCTTCGGCGTGCAGTGGATGATCAGCTACGAAGGCGCGACCAGGTTCCGCCGCTGAATCCGCAGCGTCCGGGCCGCGCGCGGCGGTCCGGGCGCATCGCGCGGGTCGCATGCGGACGGGATCGGGAAGCCGCAGGAATGCGTGCGGTTCCGCCTGCGCGCATCGCGTGCTACACAGCGATCCTGGTTCCGCTTCGACGCGATATGCATCCGCACGTTCCCATGCCCGTGTCCTCCCGCTGGCCGCAGACCGCGCTGGCGGGCATCGCGCTGTTCGTCATGGCGGCTGTCGCCCTCCACCTGCTGCGGCCCGAACTCGATCCCGTCCACAGCCAGATGAGCCTGTACCTCATCGGGCCATGGGGACCACTGCTGCAGGCGGCGTACGTGGCGCTGTCGGCCGCCATGGTCGGCCTGGCCTGGGACGCGCGGCGCAGTGCGCCACCCGCCTCGCGATCGGCCGCACCGCTGTCGATGTTCGTGCTGGGTGGCGTGTGCCTGTCGATCACCGCCTATGCCTGGATGGACCTGCCCGGCGTCGACGCCAGCATGGAAGGCCTGCTCCACGGCATCACCGCGCAGGGCGCATTCCTGTTCACC
>JAEXTE010000336.1 GCA_023453655.1 Pseudomonadota bacterium | reverse complement strand
GCCGCCCACGTCCCGGGTGGCGGTTCGCGTATCCGTTGGTGCTGGCGGCGGCGTGGCTGGTGCAGCTGTTCAATGCCCTGATGCACGCGCGCGACGCCTGGGCCAGCATGCCCGGCGCACTGGTGCTGTCGGCGATCGGCACGCTACTCGCGCTGGGGGCGGTCTGCCTGGGATTCCATGTCCCGCGTCGCGGGGTGGTGCCGTGAGCCGGCGGTGGAAGGCGACCCGGGTCGCCACGACCACGCTGCTGGCGGTTGCGCTGGCCGCCTGCGGCAAGGCGCCGCAACCGGTCGAGCGACAGTACGGCGCCGACCCGGAGCTGCCGCAGCCGCATCGCGGGCTGCTGCCGAACATGACGCTCTCCAAGCCCGTCGACTGGGGCGACCGGCTGCCGGTCGCGCCGGCCGGCTATACCGTGCGCGCCATCGCCACGGGCCTCGGCATCCCGCGCCAGACGATCGTGCTGCCCAACGGCGACATCCTCGTGGCCGAGGGACGCGGCGGCAACGCGCCCAAGCTCAAGCCCAAGGACGTGATCGCGGGCCTGGTGAAATCGCGTGGCACCACCTCGGTCCCGAGCGGCAACCGCCTGACCCTGCTGCGCGACGCCGATGGCGATGGCGAGTACGAACTGCAGACGGTGTTCGCCGAAGGCCTCGACGCACCCTATGGCCTCGCCCTGGTCGGCAACCAGCTGTACGTGGCCAACCAGGACGCGGTGGTCCGCTTCGACTACCAGCCCGGCCAGACCCGCGCCAGTGGCGCGCCGCAGACGCTGACGCCGCTGCCCTCGGAGATCAACCACCACTGGACCAAGGCGATGACCGCCAGCGCCGACGGCCGTCTGCTGTACGTGGGCATCGGCTCGAACAGCAACAACACCGAGCGCGGCATGCCCGCCGAGGCCGACCGTGCGGTGGTCTGGGAAATCGACGCCGCCACCGGCATGCACCGCACCTACGCCACCGGCCTGCGCAATCCGACCGCGCTGGCGATCGAGCCCGGGAGCGGCCAGCTGTGGGCGGTGGTGAACGAGCGCGACGAGATCGGCCCCGATCTGGTGCCCGATTACCTCACCTCGGTGCGCGAGGGCGGCTTCTACGGCTGGCCCTACAGCTACTGGGGCGGCAACGTCGACGACCGGGTGCGGCCGCAGGATCCGGACAAGGTCGCCTCGGCCATTGTGCCCGACTATGCGCTGGGCTCGCACGTCGCCGCGCTCGGCCTGGACTTCTCTTCGGAGGTGATGGGGCCGCAGTTCGCCGAAGGCGCGTTCGTCGGCATGCACGGCAGCTGGAACCGCGCCGATCCGGTCGGTTACAAGGTGGTGTTCGTGCCGTTTCGCAACGGACGGCCTGCGGGCGATCCGATCGACTTCCTGACAGGCTTCCTCGACGCCGAGAACCAGCGGGCGCGCGGACGCCCGGTCGGCGTCACCGTCGATCCGCGCGGCGCCCTGATCGTGGCCGACGATCTGTCCAACACGATCTGGCGGGTGAGCCGCGACGACGCGCCAGCGATGCCGCCCTCCTCTGCTGCGTCCACGGGGACGGATGCCGGGTCAGCGGCGGATGCGGAGCCGGCCCCGGAGCCGCAGGCGGGACAGGCGCAGGAGCAGCCATGACCGGGACTCACGGTGGCGGGACTCCGCCGCCGGCGACGCCGGGCAGGTCCGCCCGTCGCCGTGAATTTCAGCCTCGTTGCACCCAGGCCAGTGCATCCTCGCGCTGCGCGGGTTCGAAGACGCGATAGCTGACGAACGGCAGCAGCGCGCTTTCCAGCCGCGAGCCCACGCGGACCCAGGCCTGGTCGGCGACGACCGCGACGCGGCCGAACTTCTTCAGCTGCCCCAGCAGCGGCATGGCCCGCGCGACATGGGCGCCCAGGCCGGCCAGCGCGATGCCGTCGATCGCACGCGTCTCCACGTACATGTGCACCTGGCCGTGGCGCTGCAGCCCTGCCTCGAGCCGGTCCATGATCGCCTCCAGGTCGGTACTCGCCACCTCGTCCCTCACGACCAGGGCAATCACATCGTCGGCGGTGGGAAGGAAGTCATGCATCGCGGTTCCTGCCTGGAGGTCGACGGCGGAAGACCCGCCGGGGACCCGCATGATCGACAACCGCGGGTGTGCGCCGGGTCAAACCGCGCCGCGCGGACTTCAGTCCTGGAACACCGGATCGAGCAGGCGGAACGTTCCGGCATCCGCATCCATCTCCACGCGCCCGCCGACCGGGACGATGAACTGCCTGCTGATGTGCCCGATCATCGCGCCGCGATAGGCGGGGATTCCGAGCGGCTTGAAATAGTCGTCGAAGATCTCGTCCAGGGTCAGCGAGCCGAAGCCCTCCCCCGGATCGCAGTCGGTGCATTCGCCGAAGATGACGCCGGCGATGCGGTCCAGCGCGCCCATCAGCCGTAACGTACTGAGCATGCGGTCGACCCGGTATGGCGCCTCGGACACGTCCTCCAGGAACAGGATCTTTCCGCTGAAATCCGGCAGGTAGGGCGAGCCCGCGAGCGCGGTCAGCACGGTCAGGTTGCCGCCCACCAGTTCGCCGCTGGCCTTGCCGCCGTGGATGGTGAGGGTGCGGTTGCGCCGCGGCACCAGTTCGTCGCCGGCCTCGACCTGGTTGCGGTATTCCATCAGCTCGCGCTGGAAGAACACGCGCTCGAACTGGTCGGCATTGAACCGGTTCCAGCTGCCGGTGCCATTGGGGCCATGAAACGTCACCAGGCCGGTGCGGGCGTGGATGGCGCTGTGCAGCGCGGTGATGTCCGAATAGCCCAGCAGCACCTTGGGATTGGCGCGGATGGCCTGGTAGTCGAGCAGCGGCAGCAGGCGCGCCGCACCCGAGCCGCCGCGCACGCAGATCACGGCCTTGACCTCGCGGTCGGCGAACGCGGCATTGATGTCGGCCGCGCGTGCGCGGTCCTCTCCAGCGAGGTGGCCGCGGCGCGACGCGTAGTGGCTGCCGGTCCTGACCCTGAGGCCCAGCGCTTCCATCACCTCGCCCGCGAGCTGCAGGCTCAGGCGCTCGTCGGTGGCGGACGAGGGACTCACCAGGGCGACGGTATCGCCCTTCGCCAGCGGGACCGGCAACAGGCGCGAGGGCGCGCGCGCGGCGATCGCCGGTGCGCCGGGAAGCGACAGCGCCAGCGCCGCGAGCGCCGCATTGCCCAGGAAATCGCGCCTTCGCATCGGGTTGTCCGTTCGCAGTCGGGAGCCGACAGCCTAGCGACCGGCGCTGGCCGCGACAATCGCCGCGGCCGGGCCTCAGTACAGCTGCAGCGGGCCCAGCGGCACGATGCCGGTCGGGTTGATCTGGCGGTGGCTCTCGTAATAGTGGCGCTTGATGTGGTCCATGTGCACGGTGCCGGCGACTTCGGGCATCGCCATCATCCGCGCCACGAAGCTGCTGAGCGCCGGGTAGTCGGCGATCCGCCGCAGGTTGCACTTGAAATGGCCGTGGTAGACGGCGTCGAAGCGCACCAGGGTGGTGAACAGGCGGATATCGGCCTCGGTCAGGCGGTCGCCTACCAGCCACTGCGCATCCTGCAGGCGCTGCTCAAGCCAGTCGAGCGCCTCGAACAGCGGTCGTACGGCCTTCTCGTAGGCCTCCTGGGTGGTGGCGAACCCGGCGCGGTATACGCCGTTGTTGACCTCGGCGTACACGCGTTCGTTGACCCGGTCGATCTGTTCGCGCAACCCCTCCGGATAGTAGTCGCCCGGGCGGGCGCCGAGACCATCGAAGGCGGTGTTGAACATCCGGATGATCTCGGAGGATTCGTTGCTGACGATGGTGTCGGTCTGCTGGTCCCACAGCACCGGCACGGTCACGCGGCCGCTCATGCCGGGCCGCGCGCGCAGGTAGAGCTGGTACAGGTAATCCGCATCCATCACCGGGTCGGGGACCACGCCGGGCCCGTCATCGAAGGTCCAGCCGTGCTCGCGCATGCGCCAGTGCACCACCGACACCGGCACCAGGTCCTCGAGCCCCTTCAGCGCGCGGAGGATGAGGGTGCGGTTCGCCCAGGGGCAGGCGTAGCTGACGTACAGGCGGTAGCGCCCCGCCTCTGCCCGATGCCCGCGCTGCCCGCCCGGTCCGGGCGCGCCGTCGGCGCTCAGCCAGTCACGAAAGCGGGCCTGCTCGCGCTTGAACTCGCCATCGCTGGTGTCGTACCACTCGTCGTGCCACGTGCCGTCGACCAGCAGTCCCATGTCGCCTCCATCGATCGTGCCTGCAGGCAGGGTAGCGCGGCAGGGGTGGCGGCGGCGTCCCGTGGCTGCGTTGCAGTGTTCCCTTCCGTCAGCGCCGGGCGCTGGCGCGCTCGACGCGGAAGTCGATGGGCTTGTAGCTGAAGTTGTTCGACTGTCCCGCCGAACAGGCCGTCAGCGCCACCACCAGCGGCATGTGGGCGCGCAGGCGCACGTAATCGCCTGCCTTGCTCATCGGCGGCAGGACCGCGATGGCGCCGGTACCGCCGTCGACGCTGACGTGCATGAAGATGTTGAAGGCCACCGGCACCCGGTCGACGCCGATACCGTAGGGAGCCAGCGCGGCGGCGAGGTTGCCTTCGCAACCCGGCCGCCCTTCCGGCTCGCCGTAGAGCAGTTCGAACATCCGCTTCGAGCACGGCGTCAGGGTGAAATCGTGGCGGCCACAGGTGTCCTCGACGATGGTGAACATCGGGCGGCTGCGGTTCGAATACAGCACGTCGCCGGTGCTGAGCCAGAGCTTGGACGCGTAGTCGATGGAGCGGCCGGACGAGAGGTATTCGTCGAGGTCGTCGCGTGCGAACGCGGTCAGGTCGCTGACCTGCTGCCCCATCGGATCGACCACGATCAGCTCGTCGCCGAGTTCCAGCTCCACCGCCCGGCCGGAACACGGCGGAATGCGCTCGAAACCCTCGGCGGCCATCGTCCCGGACGCCTGCCGCGCGCTCATGGCGACTTCACCCGCAGCGGACAGCCCCAATGGGGCTCCACCGCGCGGCCGCTGTACTGGCGGGCCTCGCTGGCGGTGCCGAAGTCGGCAAGATTGGGATTGATCGAACCCTGCAGCGCCCTGTCGCGGGCGCGCGTGGCCTTCTGCATCTTGGCGTAGCGCCCGTCGGCACGCAGCCGCTGGAACTGCCGGTGCGAATTGAACACCATGACCGGCGCTTGGAAGCGGCGCGCCAGGCGCGACGCGCCCGGATGCAGGCCGATCACGAAGAACGGATGCCCGGCCAGGCTGAGGCTGAAGTCCGGATCGTCGGGATTGCGGCTGACGTCCTGCGCCCAGGGGCGTCCGCGCCGCACGTCCAGGTCGTGAAGCCGCTGCAGCTGCGACCACAGCAGCGCCTCGAAGCGGCGCTCGTCGGTATCGCGCGGCCCGTCGAACAGCGCCACGAAGGAATGCAGCGTGGTGTCGCCCGGGTCGAGGCCATCGAGCATGGTGGCGAATACGCCGAGCTGGTCCAGCAGGGCCGCATCGTTGGCGCGGTCGCCCAGCGGGCCGAACTCGTGCATGGAGATCGCATTGCGCGCCAGCGCGGCCTTCGCGCCTACGCACGGGAAGGCCGGGCCGGCGAGGAACTTGCGCAGGCGCGCTGCCAGCGCGCCTTCCTCGTTGGCGAGGCGGGCGGCGGACGCTCGCGGCTGCAGGAGCGAGTGGTCTACGGGGCATCTTGCAGCGGCAGTGGGCATATCGATCCAGGTATCGCGGGAATGCCCTGCACCCTAGGGACTGGTCCGCCAAGGTCGCGTGTGCGCGGCGCCTCACGAGTGTTTCCGCAGAAAAATGAGACACTGCGCGTTCATATGAAGACGGAGTGACCGTGGCCAAGCCCAACTATTCGTTCGAGAAGCGCCAGCGCGAACTGGCCAAGAAGAAGAAGCAGGACGAGAAGGCGGCGAAGAAGCGCGCCGAGCGCGAGGGCAAGCCCGACACCGCGCCGGAACCCGGCCAGGGCTAGCCGGGGCTGCGCTTGGGGGAGCGGTGCGGGAAGGCGATGTCGATTCCCGCCCTGCCCGCTCGTCGCGGTCTTGAAAGGGCCATCCGGGCCCGTTCCTTCCGCAGGAGTCCCCCATGCCACACCGCAACACCATCTGCCTCTGGTTCGACGGCACGGCGCTGGAAGCCGCGACCTTCTACGCGCAAACCTTCGCCGACAGCGCGGTGACCGCGGTCCACCGCGCGCCGGCCGACTTCCCGTCGGGCAAGGAAGGCGACGTGCTGACCGTCGAATTCAGCGTGCTGGGCATTCCCTGCCTGGGCCTCAATGGAGGACCGGCGTTCCGGCACAGCGAGGCGTTCTCGTTCCAGGTGATGACCGAGGACCAGGCCGACACCGACCGGCTGTGGAACGCCATCGTCGGCAACGGCGGCCAGGAGAGCGCCTGCGGCTGGTGCAAGGACCGCTGGGGGCTGTCGTGGCAGATCACCCCGCGGGTGCTGACCGAGGCGGTGTCGAACCCCGACCGCGCGGTGGCGCGTCGTGCATTCGAGGCGATGATGCGGATGCGGCGCATCGACATCGCCGCGATCGAGGCCGCGGTTCGCGGCTAGCGACGCGTCGCGACGGCGGCGGTCACCACTGGTCCTCGAGCATGCGTGGCCGGCAGGCCTGCCAGGCCCCGGCCACCATCAGCGCCACGCACAGCAGCAGGAAGGCGAACGACCAGGTCCAGCCGCCGGTCGCCTCGTGCAGCGCGCCGAACAGCAGCGGGCCGGCGCAGCTGAGGGTGTAGCCCAGCCCCTGGGTGAACCCGGACAGCGCCGCCGAACCACCCGGCGTGCGCGTGCGCAGGTTGATCAGGGTAAGCGCGAGCGGGAACGTCGTCGGCCCCAGGCCCAGCAGCACCACCCACAGCACCGGCCACTGCATCGGCGCCAGCAGCAGGCCGGCGAACGCGGCCAGGTAGCCGAGCACGCAGCCGATCACCAGCGGGAACGGATTGCGTACCCGTGCCGCCCAGCCCGGCACCAGCAGCGCGCCGACCAGACCCAGCGCCGAGAACAGCGCGGTCATGGCGCCGCCGAAGGCCTGGCTCGCGCCCGCCTCGGACAGCAGCCTGGGCAGCCAGGTGAACATGGTGTAGGTCACCAGCGAGGTCATGCCGAACATGAAGGCCATGCCCCAGGCCAGCGGTGCCCGCCAGACGCTGCCCCGCGCGGGGGGCGACGCAAGTTCCGGCGCCTCGTCGCCCGGCGCCACCGCACGGTCGTGGAGGACCGCGAGCAGACCCCGGTGGTGCCGCTCCTGCCACAGCACCGCCATCCATGCCAGCGCCGCGGCCACGGCCAGCAGCGACCACACCCCCAGCGACACGCGCCAGCCGGCCGCCTGCGCCAGCGGCACGGCGGCCAGGGCCGGCAGCATCGTGCCGACCTGCAGCACGGTGATGTAGAGGGTGCTGACCGAGCCGACCCGGTCGGGGAAATAGCGCTTGACCAGCGGCGGCAGCACCACGTTGCCGACGCCCATCCCGGCCAGGGCGACGACCGAGCCTCCCAGCAGGCCGCCGGTGCCGCCTGCGCAGGAGCGCGCCAGCAGCCCGCCCGCTGCCAGCAGCATCGACAGCAGCGCCGTTCGCTCCAGGCCGATGCGGTGCGCCAGCCGCGGGGTCAGCACGCCGAAGGCCGCGAAGGCCGCGGTCGGCACCATCCCGAACACGCCGGTCATGGTGGCGCCGAAGCCGAACGTGCCGCCCAGGCTGTCGAGCAGCGGCGTGAGCGAGGTCACCGCCGTGCGCAGGTTGAACGCGGACAACAGGATGCACGACAGGGCCAGCAGGCGGCCGGCCCAGGGAAAACGGGGGGAGGTCATCCTCCTATTGTCGGCGAACGCCAGCGCGCAGGGCAGCACGCACGCCGCGATGCTGCGTTGTGCCCACCGCGATCAGCGCAGCGGAACGAGTTCGTGCGACGGGTCCTGGCACACGACCAGGCCACCCTCCTCCCTGCTGCCGGTCGCCCGCACCCGCATGCCCTCGGCGAGCGCGGTGACGTCCACGGGCGCCGCCTGGCAGAGGTTCCAGCGCGCCGGCAGCTGCACCGTGACGCGCCCGCCCGCATCCGCGTCGATCGCGATCACCGCATTGCCGTCGTAGGCCCAGGGGCTGGTATCGATCGACGCGATGCTGCCCTCGATCGTGGTGTTCGCGCTGGCAGGACCCGGAGCCGGGGTGCCCGCGCAGGCGGCGAGCATGACGACAAGCGCAGTCGAGGACAGGACGGCGATACGCTGCAGGCTGGACATCGCAACTCCAGGGCGAGGCAAGAGGACAGCACGATGGCATGGAACCCGACAACGCGGCGCAAAGGCCGGCGCATCCGGACGCGCGTTGACAAGCCGGGCACGGGTCCAGAGCATGGATCGCATCCCGTTGCCGGAAAACCGCATGCGAACCACCGCCGCGCTGCTGCTCGCCGGCCTGCTCTGCCTGCCGCCCGCCGCTACCGCGTCGGGGACGGCGACCTCGCAGGACGCCGCTGAGGCGGGCGTGACGCGACTGCCCGCGCCTCCACCCTGGCTGGCCGGACTGGATGCGCTGTACGACGCGCGCATCCGCGTGGCGGGGCTGGAGGATCGCCGCTTCCAGCCCGAACAGTGGTGGCGGGTCGCCGCCCCGCTGCTCGAGCAGCCCGGCGTGTCGGTCGAGGAGATCGGGCGCAGCGCCGAGGGGCGGCCGCTGCGGCACGTGTCCTGGGGCGAAGGTCCCATCCGAGTGCTGCTGTGGTCGCAGATGCACGGCGACGAAAGCACCGCCTCGATGGCCCTGGCCGACCTGCTGCGGTTTATCGGCGCGCAGCCGTCGCATCCGCTGGTGGAGCGGCTGCGCCGCAGCACCACCCTGCACCTGCTGCCGATCGTGAACCCGGACGGTGCCGCGCGATTCCGGCGCCACAATGCCCTGGGCATCGACATCAACCGGGACGCGCGCGCCCTCGCCTCGCCCGAGGCGCGCGCCCTGCACGGCCTGCGCGAACGCCTGCGGCCGCACTATGGCTTCAACCTGCACGACCAGCGGGTCGGCTATCGCGCTGGCGATTCGGAGCGGGGCACCGCGATCGCCCTGCTCGCGCCACCGTTCAACGAATCGCGCGAGGTGGACGCGGTGCGTGCCCGCGCGATCGGCCTGGCCGTGGCGGTCCGCGCGGTGCTCGAGCCCTACGTCGGCGGCCACATCGCCAAGTGGGACGACACCTTCAATCCGCGCGCCTTCGGCGACCTGACCGCGCAGGCGGGCGTGTCCACCCTGCTGATCGAATCCGGCGGCATCGAGGGCGACCGCCACAAGCAGCGCTTGCGCAAGCTCAACTTCCTCGCCCTGGCCGGCGCGCTGGACGCAATCGCCACCGGCGCCCATCTCGACCTGCCGCACGGTCCGTACGAGGACCTGCCGGAGAACGGCGAGGTCTGGCCGGACCTGCTGGTGCGCGGCGCGACCCTGGTCGTGCCGGGCGCGGAACCGGCGCGCGCCGACGTGATGGTCGCGTTCGACGAGCCGCTGCTCGAGCGCGGCGGCAGGATCGCGGAGATCGGCGACCTGGCCGACGCCAGGGCCCGCCGGGTGATCGACGGGGCCGGCCTGTACCTGTTGCCTCTGGCGTCCGGGGACGGGCGTGGACTCGCCCCGCGAGCGGCCGCGCGCTTCGCGCTCAGCCGCGATCCCGAAGGCCGCGAGGTGGTGTGGACGCTGGCGGAGGACGTCGACCCGGAGGCGCCGTCCCCGCCCTGACGCAAGCTCAGGCGGCGCGTCGCGTCACCTTGCGCACGGTGGCCTTGACCCCGGTCTTGGCTTCCGCCATCGCGGAGACCGCGGCGGCGGCCGGGGAGGCCTTCCAGGCCTCGTAGGCCTCGTCGAGCTCCGCGCGCTCCCTGGCGCTGAACAGCCTGCGCGCCATCGAGAACATGGTGCTCTCTTCCTCGCTGGCGTGGTGGTCGATCATCTCGCCGAACACCTTGACCCGTCCGGCGAATTGCGGCGTCGTGATCTCCGCCGCATGCACGTCCGGCAGCACGGTCTTTTCCACCGCGCGATGCTCTTCGACGGCTTCGGCGTGGGTCTTGAGTCCATCGCGGTCCGCGCGCTCGGCGAACATCGGATAGAACACCGTCTCCTCCCACTTCGCGTGCGGCAGCAGATTGGCCTTGATCTTCACCAGCAGGTCGGCGCGCTTCTTGCCCGCGCGATCGGTGGTGGCTTCCATCTGCTCGAACAGGTCGCGCAGCTGGTCGTGTTCGGCCTTGAGGGTCCTGAGAATGTCGCGCGTCGCCATCGATGCTGCTCCTTGCGGTCCGAAGCCGCGACCCTGCGGCACCGCGCGTCTTGGTCGCGTGAGTTGCGGAGGGCGGCGAAGCGTGCGGCCGCGGGGCGTCGCTGCCGGAGACCGCACATTCGGATGCCGGCGCCGTTGGTGGTGGCACAGTCGGGTGCCGGCGCGGTGGGATGGCGGCACGGTCGAATGCCGCACGGTTTGCCCATCGGGACAAACCGGCTGCATGATGTTTAAAGCATCATTGATGGGCGTCTGAACATGCATCTCGACGGTAGAGCCGCTATAATGCCGGGCCATGGAGGCACTCGAGTGATCACCGCGCCGCAGCTCAAGGCCGCCCGGGCCCTGCTCGGCATCGACCAGCGCCAGCTGGCGGCGATGGCGGGCGTGTCCCTGCCTACGATCCAGCGGATGGAAGCCAGCGATGGCACGGTGCGCGGCGTGATCGGGACCCTGACGCGGGTGATCGAGGCGCTGGAAGCGGCCGGGGTCGAACTGATCGGCAACGGACAGCCCAGCGTCGGCCAGGGCCGTGGGGTGCGGCTGAAGGCGCCGCCGGAGGCCTGAACGATGGCACGCTCCAATGCCCGCGAGTACGTGCGGATGTTCGAGCCCAAGCTGCTCACGGTGCTGCGCGAGGGTTACAGCC
This sequence comes from Pseudomonadota bacterium, assembly GCA_023453655.1. Classification (GTDB taxonomy): domain Bacteria; phylum Pseudomonadota; class Gammaproteobacteria; order Xanthomonadales; family Xanthomonadaceae; genus Luteimonas; species Luteimonas composti. The sequence continues at coordinate 14,834 of JAEXTE010000336.1, read as the reverse complement.
TGTCGGCGCTGCGGGCCGACGCGATCGCCGGCCTCACCGTGGCCGTGGTGGCGCTGCCGCTGGCGATGGCGCTGGCGATCGCCTCGGGCACCACGCCCGACAAGGGCCTGCATACCGCCATCGTCGCCGGCTTCCTGATCTCGCTCCTGGGCGGCTCGCGGGTGCAGATCGGCGGTCCGACCGCCGCCTTCATCCCGGTGGTGTTCGCGGTGATCCAGCAGTTCGGCTATGGCGGGCTGATCCTGTGCACGCTGATGGCTGGCCTGCTGCTGATCGCCGCCGGCCTGCTGCGCCTGGGCATGCTGATGCGCTACATGCCGCAGCCGGTGATCACCGGGTTCACCGCGGGCATCGCGGTGAGCATCTTCTCCAGCCAGGTCAAGGACGCGCTGGGCCTGCGGATGGGCGAGGTGCCGGCGGACTTCATCGGCCGCTGGACCGCCTATGGCGCGCACCTGGCGACCACCCAGCCCGCCGCCGTGCTGCTGACCGTGCTGGGCCTGGCGGTGATCGTGGGCCTGCGCCACCGCCGGCCCAAGTGGCCCGGCTTCCTGATCGCGCTGTGCGTGTGCACCCTCGCGGCCCCCTTCCTGGGCCCGGGGGCGGAAACCATCGGATCGCGTTTCGGCGAGCTGCCGGCGTCGCTGCCCAGCTTCGAATTTCCGCACATCCCGTTCGAGCGCACCTTCGACCTGTTGCCCAGCGCGCTGACCATCGCGTTCCTGGCCGGCGTGGAATCGCTGCTCTCGGCGGTGGTGGCCGACGGCATGACGGGGGGGCGCCATCGCTCCAATGGCGAACTGGTGGCGCAGGGCGTGGCGAACGTCGGCTCGGCCCTGTTCGGTGGCCTGCCCGCCACCGGCGCGATCGCGCGCACCGCCACCAACATCCGTTCGGGCGGACGAACGCCGGTGGCCGGCATGCTGCATGCGGGGTTCCTGCTGCTGTTCATGCTGCTGCTCGCGCCGCTGATGGGCTACGTGCCGCTGGCGGCGCTGGCCGCGGTGCTGCTGGTGGTGGCCTGGAACATGAGCGAGGCCGAGCACTTCCGCAGCACCATGTCCGCGCCTTGGGGCGACCGTCTGGTGCTGCTGCTGACCTTCTTTCTCACGGTCCTGTTCGATCTGACGGTCGCCATCCAGGCCGGCGTCGTCCTCGCCGCATTCGTGTTCATGTATCGCATGTCCGAAGCGGTGGAGCTCTCGTCCGGCGCCGGAGAGTCCCCCAGCTCGGGGCCCGAATCGGCGGCGGACGGGCACGAGACCAGCCAGCGCGACCGGCTGCCCGCCGGCGTGGAGGCGTACCAGATCGCGGGGCCCCTGTTCTTCGGCGTGGCCAGCCGGCTGGACCACCTGCTCGACCAGTTCTTCGATCCGCCGCGGGTGCTGATCCTGCGCATGCGCCGGGTTCCGGTGATCGATGCCAGCGGCATCCATGCGCTCAGGAAGCTGGCGGAACGCTGCCGGCGCGAAGGCATCATCCTGGTGATGTCCGGCCTGCAGCCGCAGGCGCGCAACGTGGTGCGGCAGATGAAGCTGCTCGATGGCCCGCACGCGCCCCGGCTGGCGCGCGATTTCGACGAGGCGGTGGCGCTGGCCGCGGAGCTGACCAGGGTGGAAGGACCAGCCTGACGGGCGGCTCCGGCAACCCGGTTAGGGCGGCGTTCAAGCATCTCACGGGTCGATCATCCCGGCCCTGACAGCATTGCCTCCCATGATGGATGACGAGGCAAGGGCCGACGCGCAGGCCTGGTTCGATGCGCGCGAACAGATCGTACCCGCCCTGCCCGCGGAGGACTGGGACATCACCCTGTCGGACGGGCCGGTGGTGGCGACCGCGATCCACGACGGCCACGCGCTGCGGTCCTCGCTGCAGTCGCTGTCGGCGCTGTCGCCGCAGGAGCGCCTGCGCGAGGAGGACCCGCTGACCGGCCTGCTCACCACGGTCGGCGACGTGCGCATCCGCGTGCCGGTCTCGCGTTTCGAGGTCGACCTCAACCGCCCGCGCGAACTGGCCGTGTACGCGCAGCCAGAGCACTGCTGGGGCCTGCGGGCATGGAATGCACCGCTGCCCCAGGACGAGGTGGACCGCTCGCTGGCGCGATGGGACCGCTTCTACGCCATGGTCGCCGAGCTGCTGGACCACCTGCTCGAGCGCTGGCAGTCGGTGCTGCTGATCGACCTGCACAGCTACAACCACCGCCGCGACGGCGCCGATGCCGCCTGCGCGCCGCAGGCCGGCAATCCGGACATCGAGCTTGGCCTCACCACGGCCGATCCGGAGCGCTGGGGCGACGTGACCCGGCGGTTCGCCGGGGCGCTGCGCGCCGTTCCCATCGCGGGCCGCACGCCGGACGTGCGCGCCAACGTGCGCTTCCCCACCGGCGGGCACTTCCCCGAGTGGGTCTACGCCCGCTGGGGCGAGCGGGTCTGCACGATCTCGCCGGAATACAAGAAGATCTTCATGGACGAATGGACCGGACAGGCCGACATCGCCGCGCTGCAGGCGATGCTGCGCGGGCTGCAGGGCGCGGTCGACGCGGTGCGCCCGGATTTCCTGCGGCGCGCCTGAGTGGACGGTTTCGAGCCGCCGCTGCGAGCCCTGCCCCCGGTCGCGGCCGAAGTGGATGCGGCGCTTCTGGCGATCGACGCCGAGCTGGACTGGCTGCTCGCGCTGAACCCGCTCGGCACGGATGCGCTGTGGGACGAGTTCGACGCGAGCGGGCGCACGCGGGTGTCCGCGTTGCGCTACCCGGAGCCGGTGCTGGACCTGGACGCGATGCGCCGCCGCCTGCTCGACCTGCCGGTCGACCGGATCGAATCTCCGCTGCTGGCGCAGGTGCTGGGCGAGAAGCAGGTCGACCTGGCGCGCACGCTCGAGCTGGTGCGGCTGCGCGGCGATGCAGGTTTTACCGAGGCCAGCGTCGCCCTGTTCGGGGGTGTCGAGCCGGAGCTGCTGGACCTGGCCCGCCGCATTCTCGCCGAGGTCGTGCCCGGCCAGCCGCTGGAGGCCGATACCGGCGTGGACGCGGTGGTCGAGGCGGTGGAGCGCGAAGTGGAGTGGTATCGCGAGCGCGCCCCCGATTTCGCGCTCGACGTGATCGTCAACGCCGACGTGGGCTCGCTGATGATGGTTTCGCATGGCCGGCTCTACCTCGATGCCGACCTGCGCCTGCCCGAGGCCCGGCTGCAGCCGCTGCTGCAGCACGAGATCGGCACCCACGTGGTCACCCACTACAACGGCGCGCGCCAGCCGCTGCGCCAGCTGGCGGTGGGCCTGGCCCAGTACGACCCGCTGCAGGAAGGACTCGGCGTGCTGGCCGAGTACCTGGCCGGCTACCTGCCCGGCGAGCGCCTGCGCATCCTGGCCGCGCGCGTGGTGGCGGCCGACATGGCGATCCATCGCCAGGGCATCCCGGAGATCTTCGCCTGCCTGCACGAACAGCACGGATTCGCCACCGACGACGCCTTCGACGTGGCGGTGCGGGCGCTGCGCGGCGGTGGGCTGACCAAGGACGCAGTGTACCTGCGCGGCCTCTGCGACCTGCTCGCCGACCTGGCCGAAGGCGGCGAGCTGGAGATCCTGTTCGCCGGCAAGTTCGCCCTCGCCCATCGCGAATCCGTCGCTGCCCTCATCGACGAGGGCTGGGCCGCACCGCCGCGGCTGCTGCCGCGCTACGCCAGCGCTCCCGGCTTCGCCCAGGCACTGGAGCGCTGCCGCAGCGTCGCCGCGGTCGACTTCCACCACTCCCTTCCCGCTCCCCTGCTGCAGGAACCACTTGCATGAACGAACGTCCCTTGCGCCTCGGCTTCGTGGTCAACGACGTGGCCACCGAACAGGACAACTACACCACCATCCGCCTCGCGCGGCGTGCCCTGGCCATGGGCCATTCGGTGGCGCTGATCGGGCTGGAGGGTTTCATCTACGACCGCGACGGCGTGGTCCGGGCCAAGGCGCACGTGCCGCAGGGCGACGCCTACCCCGACGACGCGGCGCTGCTGGCCGAGCTGCACGGCGAGGAGGCCGTGGTCGAGCGCATCAACGTCGAGGAACTCGACGTGCTGATGCTGCGCAGCGACCCGGCCGAGGAAGTGGTCGACCGCCCCTGGGCGCCCAACAGCGCCCTGCTGTTCGCGCAGCTGGTGGTCAAGCGCGGGGTGATCGTGCTCAACGATCCCACCCACCTGACCGACGCCTCCAACAAGACCTACTTCCAGCATTTTCCCGAGGACGTGCGCCCGGTGACCTGCATCAGCCGCGACGCCGACGAGATCAAGGCGTTCATCGCCGAACAGGGCGGCCGCGGCGTGATCAAGCCGCTGCAGGGTTCGGGCGGCCAGGGCGTGTTCGTGGTCAATGGCGACGGCGGCTCCAACGTCAACCAGATGATCGACGCGGTGATCCGCGACGGTTACGCCATCGCCCAGGAATACCTGCCCAAGGCCGCCGACGGTGACCTGCGCCTGCTCACGCTCAACGGGCGCCCGCTGCAGGTCGACGGCCGCTACGCCTGCTTCCGCCGCTACAACGACAGCGGTGATGCGCGCAGCAACATCAGCGCCGGCGGCAAGATCGAACTGGCCGAGCCGGACGCCGACGCCCTGCGCCTGGCCGAACTGGTGGCGCCCAAGCTGATCCACGACGGCATGTACCTGGCCGGCCTGGATATCGTCGGCGACAAGCTGATGGAAGTGAACGTGGACACGCCCGGCGGCATCAACATGGCCGAGGAGCTGACCGGCGTGGACTTCAGCGGATACGTGATCGCCGACCTGGCGCGCAAGGTGCGCCTGCGCGACGAGTACCGCGGCAACCTGGGCAACGTGGAGCTCGCGATGCTGTGAGCTCGATGTCGGCGGGGCTGATCGTCCGATGCCCCGTCAATACTGGATGCCCGCGCCATTCCGGACCGTGGCCCTGCGTGGAAGCGATCGCCCATACGTCAATGCGGGTCGACTCCGCGTGACGCGGGCGGGCGATCGCCGATGCGCGTTCATCTTTGCCTCGCCGGACTTCACTGTCCGCATGTAGCCGCAAGGCGAACACTGCCTGTCCCCCTTCCGGCGACCCTCGCACTATGGACAGCGCACTCGATACGCCAGGCACGTCGGCTCCGCTCAGGACCGATACCCCCTCCAACGCCCGCGTCGATGCCGTCCAGTGGCCGTCGGCCAGCCCCGACGCCGCCGAGCGCTTCGGGCTGATCGTGCACTGCCACCTGCGATGGGATTTCGTATGGCAGCGCCCGCAACCCGCGTGCTCGCCCGCACGGCGGGCGAACTCGGCTGGCTGGCGCCGCGGCCCGCCTACAGCGCGCTCGGCAGCGAGCGCGGATGCTGCATGCCGGGGCTCGACGACGCGCTCTCGCGCTACGTGGTCGAGAGCGGCGCGGCCGGCGTGGCGGCGCCCGGCCACGGTTGAACAAGGCTCCTGCGCGTCCCGCATCCCGCTTCTGTGATCGCTCCGGTCCAGTTCCGGATCGCAGCGTCCAGCGCCATCGGGCTGACCTATCCTCGCCTTCGTGCGCCAGCAGGGCGCAGCACCCAGGGAGGACTCCATGACAACGAAGACCCGCTCGACCCGTGCCGCGAGCCCGCGCCGCCGCGCGTCGCTCGCCGCCATGTTCGCCGTGCTTTGGGCGCTCGCCCCGGCCGCGATCGCGCAGGACGACACCATGACCGCGATCGACACGCCGGCGCAGCCCGGGGCTATCGCGCTCGACACGGGCACCCTGCCCGACGCGAAGCAGAAGGAAGCCTGGCACCGCCAGTACGGCAGCGTGTTCGCGCGCAACGTCACCGACGCCACGCTGACGCCGTTCCTGGCCGATCCGGCCAAGGCCACGGGCGCGGCGGTGATCGTCGCGCCGGGCGGCGGCTTCCGCTCGCTGTCCATGGAGAACGAGGGCTGGGACGTGGCGCGCGCGCTCGCCGAGCGTGGCGTGTCGGCGTTCGTGCTCAAGTACCGCCTCAACCAGACGCCGGCCGACCTCGACGGCTTCGCCCAGTCGATCCGGCAGATGCTGTCCGGGCCGCGCCCGCCGCGCGACCCGGGTTCGGCCGACGCGGCCAGGATGCTCGAGCCGCAGCTGGCCGACGCCCGCGCCGCGTTTCGCCTGGTGCGCAGCCGCGCCGACGAGTGGAACATCGACCCCGACCGCATCGGCATGATCGGCTTCTCGGCCGGCGCGATGCTGACCCTGACCACCGCCCTGCACGGCGAGGACGCCAAGCCCGCCTTCATCGGCAACATCTACGGGCCGATCAGCGCGCTGGAAGTACCCGCCGACGCGCCGCCGGCGTTCGTCGCGCTCGCCGCCGACGACGGGCTGTTCTCCAACGCGGGCTTCGGCCTGGTGGAAAGCTGGCAGAAGGCCGGCCGTCCGGTGGAGTTCCACTACTACGAGCAGGGCGGCCACGGCTTCGGCATGTATCCCAAGGACACCACCAGCACCGGCTGGTTCGAAGCCTGGGTGAGCTGGCTGAAGATGCACGGCTATCTGGCGCGCAAGGGCGCCTGATCCACCTGCATGCCGGGCGGCTCGCGTCGCCCGGCATCGCACTTGCGGACGAAGCTCAGTCCGGATCCTGCTCGGCGGCCTCGCGGCCCTGCTGCCGGATCAGCGCCTCCTCGCGCGCATCGCGGATCGCATCGCGCACGCCCTCGAGGTCCGGCATCGATTCGTCGTGCGCGAAGGTGCCGGTCAGTTCGCTGTCCGGGCGCAGTTCGCCGGCCTCGTACAGGGCCCACATCTCCTCGCCGTACCAGGTGTCGAGCAGTTCCGGCGCCCAGCCGCCGAGGCAGGCGGTGATGTTGTTCACGTCGCGCAGCAGCATGGTCCGCGCGGCATTGTTGCCTGCGGCGCTGACCACCTGCGGGAAGTCGATCACCACCGGGCCGTCGGCGGCGACCAGCACGTTGTAGGGCGACAGGTCGCCGTGCACCAGCCCGGCGCAGAGCATGCGCACCACCTGCCGCACCAGGAAGCGGTGGAAACCGCGCGCCTGCAGCGGCGACAGTTCCACCTCGGCCAGCCGCGGTGCCGAATGCCCGTCGGCATCGACCACCAGTTCCATCACCAGCACGCCGTGGAAATAGCCGTGCGGCTCGGGCACGCGCACGCCGGCATCGCGCAGCTGGTACAGCGCATCGACCTCGGCGTTCTTCCAGGCCGTCTCCTGCTGCCTGCGGCCATAGCGGGTGGCCTTGCCGATCGCGCGCGCCTCGCGGCTGCCGCGCACCTTGCGCCCTTCCTGGTACTGCACGCGCTGCTGGAAGCTGCGCTGCGCCATGTCCTTGTACACCTTGGCGCAGCGGATCTCGTCGCCCGAGCGCACCACGTACACGGCCGCCTCCTTGCCGCTCTTGAGCGGGCGCAGGACGGCGTCGATCACGCCGTCGTCGATCAGCGGCTGCAGGCCGGCCGGAATTTTCATGGCACCTCGGGCTGTGGAAAGCGGCGCGCCGGTGCGCCAGGGTGCGCGAACGATACACTGCGCGCCTCCGCCTCTCCTCACGACGACATGTCCGATCCGGTACGACTGGCCAGGCGCGTGGCCGAACTGGCGCGCTGCTCGCGCGCCGAGGCCGAACAGTACGTGCAGGGCGGCTGGGTGCGGGTGGACGGCCGCGTGGTCGAGGATCCCGCCCGGCTGGTCGGCCAGGAAACGGTGGAGATCGATCCGCACGCGCGCGCGCAGGCCAACGAGCCGGCGACGATCCTGCTGCACAAGCCGGCCGGAGTGGATCCGGTGTCCGGCCCGCATCCCGCCGTCGGACTGGTCGCGCCGGACACGCACTGGACCGGGGACGCCAGCGGCGTGCGCCTGCTCGGCCTGCATTTCCAGCGGCTGGTGCCGCTGGCGCCGCTGGAGCGCGAGGCCAGCGGCCTGATGGTGTTCAGCCAGGACGGCCGGGTGCGCCGGCGCCTGGTCGAGGACGGCGACGCGATCGAACACGAGTACGTGGTCGAGGTCGCGGGGTCGACCGGACCCTGGACGCTCGGCCGACTCGCCCACGGCATGCGCTACCAGGGCCGCCCCCTGCCCCCTTGCAAGGTGAGCTGGCAGAACGAGACCCGCCTGCGCTTCGCGATCAAGGCGGTGCGCGACGGCCAGCTGCGCGACATGTGCGCGCAGGCGGGCCTCGAGGCGGTGTCGATCCGCCGCATCCGGATCGGCCGCATCCCGCTGGCCAAGATGCCGGCGGGCAGCTGGCGCTACCTGCCGGTCGGCGAGCGCTTCTGACCGCGCTCAGCGTTCGACTGGCCGCGCCTGCGCCACGCTGAACTCGGCCCACTGGCCGGCGACGCCGTCCCCCGGCTGTCCCGAGCCGACCCACACGCGATAGCGCCCGGGGAGCACCAGGCGCTCGCCCTCGGCATCCACGGCGCTCAGGTCGCGCGGATCGAGCGCGAACTCGACCTCGCGTTCTTCGCCGGGCGCGAGCGGCACGCGCCGGAACCCGCGCAGCGCGATGCGCGGCGCGCCTTCGACGTCGGGGAAGTCGAGGTACAGCTGGGCGACCTCGTCGCCGGCGCGCTCGCCGACGTTGCGCAGGCGGGTGCGCACGCGCAGGCCCTCGCCCGCTCCGCCGCGGGCCGGCGCCAGCTGCAGCGGTGCGTAGTCGAAGCGCGTGTAGCTCAGCCCGTGGCCGAACGGATAGACGGGCGTGCCGTCGAAATAGCGGTAGGTGCGCCCGCGCATGTCGTAGTCGCCGAAAGGCGGCAGGTCGTCGACCGAGCGGTAGAAGGTCAGCGGCAGGCGCCCGGCGGGACTGGTCTCGCCCGACAGCACCCTGGCCACCGCCAGCCCGCCCGACTGGCCCGGATACCAGGCTTCGATGATGGCGTTGGCGTGCTGCTTCGCCCAGGCCAGGTTGACCTGGCTGCCGTTCATCAGCACCACCACCAGCGGCTTGCCCGTGGCGCGCGCCGCGTCGAGCAGGGCCTGCTGGTCGGCCAGCAGGTCGAGCGAGGTCTTGTCGCCGCCCTTGAATCCCGGCACCTCGATCGGCGCTTCCTCGGCCTCGAGGTCCGAGGTGAGCCCGACCACCGCCACCAGCACGTCGCTGTCCGTGGCCACGGCGCGCATGTCCTCGAGCGGGGTTTCGGACACCCGCTTCCACAGCATGCCGATGCCGGTCAGGATGCGCGCCTCGGTGGTGACCTTGATCGGGTACCGGCGCCCGCCTTCGAGCCGCACCGTGCGCATGGTCGGCAGGCTGTTCCAGGACGCGCCGCGCAGGTCGACGAAGGGTTTGCCGTCGAATTCCATCTCGCCATTGAACCCGCCGATGCCGAGGCGGTAGCTGCCGGTCTCCGGCGGGACGAGGTAGCCGGTCCATTCCACACGGTGCACGTCGCGGACCTGGGCGAGGTCGAGACTGCGCGAGTTGACGTCGGCCTCGACCCGCGTCACCACCGGCTCGGCCTCGAAGCCGGTGCGCGCGATCCAGGCGTCCAGCTCGCCCGGCGCGAAACGCGCGGGCGGCACGGCGGCGGCGTTGTAGTAGCGCGCCAGCAGGCCGGGCGCGCCGTCGGGCGTGCGCAGCGCGCTGGTCGGGACCGGATCGCCATCGGTGAAGGTCTCGCCGAAGGCGGCATGGCGCACCTCGGCCCGCGGCATCGCGCGGCGCAGGCCCTCGAGCACGGACACCGGCGGCGCGGACTGCGGCGAGGAATAGTTGCCGCGCAGCACGCGCGTGGCGTCGCCGAGCGGGCCGATCACCGCGATGCGCGCATCGGCGCGCAGCGGCAGCAGGCCGTCGTTCTTCAGCAGCACCAGGCTCTTTTCGGCCGCCTCCAGCGCGAGTTCGCCGTGGGCGGGCGCGCCGACATCGGCGGGCGAAATGGTGTCGGTGGACAGCGGGCGCAGCCCGGCCAGATCGCCGGTGCGGTAGCGCGCGGCGAACAGCCGCACCAGGGCGCGATCGATGTCGGCCATCGTCAGCAGGCCGCGCGCCAGCGCCTCGCGGTAAGGCCCGGCCAGTCCGTCGGTATCGGTGAGCGTGGCGCCGTTGCACTCGTTGTCCACGCCGGCGCGCATGGCCGCGGCGACCGCGCTGGCGGCATCGGGGGCGAAGTGGTGGTGCTTGCGGATGTCGGTGACCGCGTCGCAGTCCGACACCACGTAGCCCTTGAAGCCCCAGGCGCCGCGCAGGTAGTCCTTCAGCAGCAGGTCGCTGGCGCAGGCCGGCTGGCCGTCGACGCGGTTGTAGGCGCACATGATCGAGGCCGCACCGCCCTCCACCACGGCCGCGCGGAACGCGGGCAGGTAGGTGTCCTCGAGGTCGCGTCGCGAGACGAACACGTTGGCCTCGTGGCGGGTCGATTCCGGCCCGCTGTGCACCGCGTAGTGCTTGGGGGTGGCGACCACGTCGATCCGCTCCGGATCGCCGCCCTGCATGCCGCGCACGTAGGCCACGCCCATGCGCGCGGCGAGGAACGGATCCTCGCCATAGGTTTCCTGGCCGCGGCCCCAGCGCGGGTCGCGGAAGATGTTGATGTTGGGCGACCAGGTATCGAGGCCGGTGCCGATGCGGCCGGTCCGGCCGGTCTGCCGCGCCAGCGCGTGCAGGCCGCGCACCTCGCGGCTGATCACGCCGGCCACGCGCTGCACCAGCCCGTCGTCGAAGCTGGCCGCCAGCCCGATCGGCTCGGGGAAGTTGGTCGTGGGCAGCGAGCCCATCGCGCCATGCAGCGATTCGGTCCACCAGTTGTAGGCCGGCACGCCCAGGCGCGGGATGGCGGGCGCGGTGTTGAGCAGCTGGGCGAGCTTCTCGTCGGTGTCGAGCTGCGCGACCAGCGCCTGCGCGAGCTGTTCGGCGGAAGTGGGCTCCGCGGCGCGACCGTCCTGCCGGGCCGCCAGCGGCGCGGTGGCGACCAGCAGCGCAAGTGCAAGGGCGCGGGCGACCGCGCGCAGCGGAAAGTCCATCCGGTTCTCCTCGATGTGAACGCCATGCAGAGGGCCGCCCGGGCCGGCGGCGCACGGCGACGACCCGGGATGCAGGCAAGCCGGATGATTGCACGGCGCGCGGCGCGGACCCATCGCAATCCGCACCCGCGGCTTGCCGGTTTGATGATCGCTCGCACGCGCCGCGCGCAGGGCCTGCACGCGGTCGTGAGCGCGGCGATGCTAGACAGGGGCCGATGGCGCACAAGACGGACCAGGATGAGACCGCATACCCCGGCGCCGCGCGTTGCCGCCGCCGCTTCCTGCGCCAGTTCCCCAACGGCTTCCGCGACCCGACCTACCTGGACTGGGAACGCGACTACAAGGTCGAATCCCACCGGCGCTGGCGCGAGGCGCTGCCGCAGGCCAGCTTCCGCCGCCTGCTGCGCGGGGGCCAGGCGGTGGAGGTCGCCTCGCGTGCGATGCGGGTCGAGCAGCGCTCGCGCCACAGCATGCTGTTCTCGTTCGAGAAGATGGCGCTGCGCGACGCGCTGCGCAGCCCGGACGGCGCGGAGCGGTTCGCCGAGGGGCTGTACGACTGGCTGCACGGACGCGGCGGACCGGAACGTCGCTTCGAGCGCTGGGTCGAAGCGATCGACGGCCTGCCCCGCAGGCAGACGCGCGTGCTGACCTGGCCGCTGGTGACGGTGTTCGGCTTCATCGCCCAGCCCGACCGGCACATGTTCATGAAGCCCAACACCATCCGCGCTGCGGCCCGCGCCTATGGTTACCCACTGCCCTACCAGTCTCGCCCGTCCTGGGACGTGTATGCGGCGCTGCTCGACTTCGCCGGCGTGGTCGCCCGCGACCTGCGCGACCTCAGGCCCCGCGACATGATCGACGTGCAGTCGTTCCTCTGGGTGCAGGGCTCCGACGAGTACCGCTGAACGCGCGCAGCGCAGAAGGCGCGCCAGGCGCCAACCCGTACAATCGCACCCTTTCCCCGGACCCGCGACCCATGGCTCCCAATTCGACCATCTACAAGGTGGAGCTGCAGGTCAGCGACATGGACCGGCACTACTACGCCAGCCACAACCTGACCCTGGCCCAGCATCCGTCCGAGACGCCGCAGCGGCTGATGGTGCGGCTGGTCGCCTTCGCCCTGTACGCGCACGAGCGGCTGGAGTTCGGCCGCGGCCTCAGCAGCGACGAGGACGCGGACCTGTGGCAGCGCGACTACACCGGCGACATCGAGCGCTGGATCGACCTCGGACAGCCCGACGAAAGCCGCATCCGCAAGGCCTGTGCGCGCGCCCGGCACGTCGTGGTGGTCAACTACGGCGGTGGCGCGTCGGAGGTCTGGTGGAGCAAGGTCGCGTCCACGCTGGCGCGCTTCCGCAACCTTACCGTGATCGACCTGGCGGCGGAGGACGTGGAGGCGATCACCAGCCTGCTCGAGCGCGGGATGCGGCTGACCGCGATGGTCCAGGACGGCGAACTGCAGCTGATGAGCGATCGCAGCAATATTGCGCTCACCCCGCGCGTGCGGGTGGCGGCCGCGGCAACCGCCTGAGCCGGCGGCACCGGCGCATGGCGCGCCGGCCAGGCGGAAGAATCAGTCCCCCGCCGTGCGGCGCGAGATCCAGGCGTGGATCAGTCCGGCCTGGAAGAACCGCACGGGCGATGCGAATCCGCCTGCCGCGATGAGTGCGGCCACGCGCTCGGGCGGCAGCACGGCCACGTCGGTTTCGTAGGCCCTGCGGATGCGCGCGATGGCATCGGCAGGCACGTCGGCCGCCGCCATCATCCGCGTCCACGCCGGCAGCAGCACCTCGTAGGCCGAGGACGAGGTGTCCGCGGCAAGGTCGGAGCTGGCCAGCAGGCCGCCCTCGCGCAGGCGTGCCGCGATCCCGGCGAAGAAGTCCGCCCGCTGCCGCGCATCGACGATGAACTGCGAGACCAGGAAGCAGGTGGCCGCGTCGAACGGCACGCCCGCCGGAAGCGATTCCAGGAAGCCGTGGTGGACGTCGCAGCGGTCGGCGAAGCCCTCGGCCGCGGCGCGCTGCCGGCAGGCCTCGAGCATCGCACCCGAGGGCTCCACCGCGGTGAAGCGCCAGCCCGGGAAACGTCGCGCCAGGTGCGCGATCTCCTGCCCGGTGCCGGCGCCGACGCACAGCACGCGCGCGTCGGCCGGCAACCCGGCGAGCAGAGGCTCCAGCAGCAGGTAGAGGCAGTCGCGGATCGGCGCGGTCCCGGCCCACTGGCGGTCGTAGCCGGCGGCCTGCTGGTCGAACAGGGCAACGATGTCGTCGGGCCGCATCGATGCAGGTTAACGCAGTCGGGGGCGCGGCCGCCGGGTGCGACCGCGTTCACGCACCTCCGCATCCGCTCCCCTTAGCCTGCGCGCAGGGAGGCCGTGGCAGTGGCGCGGCCGGAGGACGGACGCTAGGTCCGCTGATTCGGAACAGCCGAGTGAAAGAGAGGATCAGGTCCGACTTCCATCTTGCGCTCATCACCCTGTTCGCCGCGATCACCGCGCTGGGGGTGACGCCCTTCGCGATCCGGCGCTTCCTGCAGGGCCAGCCCCTGGCCGGCATCGTGGACCTGGCGATCCTGCTGTGCATCGGCGCCGGGGCCGTCTACGCATGGCGGACCGGGCGCACCGCCGGGGCGGCGACCTTCCTGGCGGCCACCTATTCGATCGGCTGCGTGGCGGTCGCCCATATCGCCGACTTCTCCGGCGTGCTGTGGGTCTATCCGGTGCTGGTGGCCAACTTCCTGATCAACGGCCGCGCCACCTCGCTGCTGATCTCGACGCTCGCGATCGTCGGCATCGCGCTCAGCGACACCGCCCTGCCCGGCCTGTCGACCAAGCTCGCCTTCGTCGCCACGGCCACGGTGGTGAGCCTGTTCTCGTTCGTGTTCGCCTCCCGCGCGCAGATGCAGCGGCTGCAGCTGGAGGCGATCGCCCTGCGCGATCCGCTGACCGGTGCCAGCAACCGTCGCGGCATGGAGGTGGAACTGCGCATCGCGATGACCGCCAGCCTGCGCTCCGGCCAGCCGCTGGGCCTGCTGGTGTTCGACATCGACCACTTCAAGTCGATCAACGACGATTTCGGCCATGAAGCGGGGGACGAGGTGCTGGTGCGGGTCGCCGACGTGGTGCGGGCCAATACGCGGACCGACGACCGCTTCTTCCGCACCGGCGGCGAGGAGTTCAGCGTGCTGCTTCCGGGCGCCGGGGTGGATGCCCTGCGCGAAGTGGCGGGCAAGCTGCGCCAGGCGGTGGAACGCGAGGTGGCCTGCCGGGGACGGCCGGTCACCATCTCCATCGGCGCCGCTCCCTTCCTGCCCGGGGAATCGGCCAGCGACTGGCTGGCGCGTGCCGATGGGGCGATGTACGAGGCCAAGCACGCGGGCCGCAACCGCACGGTCCTGCGCAAGGGCGCGCAGCCGCCGGCGCAGCGCGCTACTTGAACGCGCCGAGCACCCCGGCCACGTTGGTCCCGATCTCCGCCACCGCGTAGCCGCCTTCCTGGACCAGTACCGTGGGCAGGCCCAGGGCCGCCAGCCGCGCGCCGATCATCGGGAAACAGGCGGCGTCCAGGCGGAAGGCGCTGATCGGGTCGCCCTCGTAGGTATCCACGCCCAGCGAGACGACGAGCGCGCCGGCGTCGAAATCGGAGACCGCCTGGAGCGCCACATCCAGGGCCTGCGCGTACCCGTCCCAGCCGGTCCCGCGCGGCAGCGGCAGGTTGAGCGTGAAGCCCTCGCCCGCCCCCGCCCCGCGCTCGTCGGCGTAGCCGAGGAAGTACGGGTACTCGGTGTCCGGCGTGCCGTGGATCGAAACGAACAGCACGTCGCTCCGCTCCCAGAAGATGTCCTGGCTGCCGTTGCCGTGGTGGTAGTCCACATCCACCAGGGCGACGCGCCCGATGCCGC
>JAEXTE010000302.1 GCA_023453655.1 Pseudomonadota bacterium | reverse complement strand
GTGATGGCCTGCGCGCAGGTGATCGGCCACCACACCGCGATCACCGTCGCCGGGCAGACCGGCAACTTCCAGCTCAACGTGGCGCTGCCGCTGATCGCCAGCAACCTGCTCGACTCGGTCGGCCTGCTGGCCAGCGTGTCGCGGCTGCTGGCCGACAGCACGATCGCCGGGCTCAGGCTGCGCCGCGACAACATCGACGCGGCGCTCGGCCGCAACCCGATCCTGGTGACCGCGCTCAACCCGGTGATCGGCTACGAGAAGGCTGCGGCGATCGCCAAGCGCGCCTACCGCGAGAACCGCCCCGTGTTCGACGTGGCGCTGGAGGACAGCGGCCTGTCCGCGGACCAGCTGCGTCGCCTGCTCGACCCCGCCGCCCTGACCCGCGGCGGGATCCACGACGCAGCCGGCGGTGGTTGAGGCGTCGCACTCCGGCGGGAGCCGCACCGCATTCCTGCCGCGTGCGCGCGGCGCCTAGCGCTGTGCGAACTCCCGGGTGACCTCGTCCAGGCAGTCGTCGATCTCGTCGGCCTGCATCGTGGCGTAGGGGCGGAACTCGGGCACGGTGCCGGCGAGGCGCTGCTGTGCTTCGTACAGGGCGGGCAGGCTCAGGCAGATCTGGCGTACGCCGGGTTCGACGGTCTCGCGGATGGTCTTTTCCATCCGCCGCTCGAGGCTGCCGGTCATGGCGCTGAACATCAGCCGGAACAGCCCCTGGTCCACGGCGTCGAGCGCTGCGTTGGCGCTGCGCTCGCCGAGTTCGATCCCGGCGATGGCGACCTCGATGACCTGGCCGCGATAGGCGAGCAGCTCCCGTCGCTGTGCCGCGTCGACGGCGACGGGCCGGCCTGCGAGCAGCAGGTCGCCAGCGGGCGTGATCTCCGCCTTGGGCAGCGTGTCGGCGCGGTCGTCGCCGCGCCCGCGCTTGCCCAGGCGCAGGTCCTGGCCCAGCTCGAGGTTGCCGGTTTCCAGTTCGGCGCGGGCAGCGGCCAGCTCGA
Organism: Pseudomonadota bacterium; assembly: GCA_023453655.1. Classification (GTDB taxonomy): domain Bacteria; phylum Pseudomonadota; class Gammaproteobacteria; order Xanthomonadales; family Xanthomonadaceae; genus Luteimonas; species Luteimonas composti. Next base: position 3,069 of record JAEXTE010000302.1, on the reverse strand, counting down.
GCCGGACCTCGCGCCGCGCCTCGTCCATGTCCGCGCGGATTTCGGCGCCGATGCCGGCAGCGGGACGCTCGTGGGCGAAAGTGGCGGGCATGGCCAGCGCGGCGCCCAGCAGCACGGGCAGGATGGCGTGGCGGGAAAGGGCGCGGCGCATGGGGCGGTCTCCGGTTCGCGAATCGATCAGCGGCGTGGCACGTCGACCGTGCCGCGTACGCCGCCATGGCTGACGTCGCCGCTGCCCACCGAGGACACGGTGAGGTTGCCGCCGATGCCCTGGGCATCGAGATCGCCCGAACCCACGGAACCCACCCGGACGCTGCCTCCGATGTCGGCCAGCCCGGCATCGCCCGAACCGATCGAATCGATGGCCACGTTGCCGGTGGCGCGGCGCAGGGTGAAATCGCCCGAACCGATGCTGCCCACCTCGGTGTCGCCGCGCACGTTGCGTGCCTCGATGTCGCCCGAGCCGACCGAGAGCACCTTGAGCGCGCCGGCCTCGTCGATATCGATGTCGCCCGAGCCGACCTTGATCGTGACCTGGCCGCGGGTGCGGCGGATGTCCACGTCGCCCGAGCCCACGTCGGCACTGGCGGCCGCCGCACCCGTCAGCCAGGCGTCGCCCGAGCCGACGTCCAGCTGCACCAGGACGTGTTCGGGCAGGCCGGCCTCGAGGCTGAGGTAGGCGTAGCGGTTGCCGATGCCGAGGCCCCAGCCGCGGTCCTCTCGCGACAGGCGCACGCGCAGCCGCTCGCCATCCCGCTGCTGGGTGACGGTCAGCGCATCCAGGCGCTCCGCGCTCGACGCGCAGGCGCGACCGCTGATCCTGCCGGTCGGCGAGGCGGAGGCGTCGACACGCAACTCGTGCGGGCCGACCTCGAACATCACCGTCTTCACCCCGTCCAGGTCGAGGGCCAGGTCGCGCGGGGCGGAATGGGCGCAGTCGGCCGCGAGAGCGGGCGCGAACGCGGAGGCGAGGACGAGGGCCAGGGGGGCCAGGGGGGCCAGGATCGAATAGGTCATGCGGTGGTCCTTGTACGTGTGATGTCCGCATTGGGATGCGGCGGCACGGGCGATGGTTGAACCCGCGGTCAGTCGGCGCGCGCCGCCGCGGCGTCGGCCTCGGCGGCGGCGGAGGCGTCCGCAGGGGCGCTGCCGTGTTCGGACGCGTCGCGGCAGTCCTCGATGTCGCTGGTTTCCATGCGCGCGTAGGGCGCGAACTCGGGCACCGCGGCCGCCAGCGCATCCTGCGCCGCCAGCAGCGCGGGCAGCTGGTCGCACAGGCGCAGGGCCGAAGCCTCGAGCGCGGCGGCTTCGGCTTCGACGCGCTTCTCCATCTCCTCGGTATCGCCCCGCAGCAGGCTGCCGATGGCGTCGGCGGCCGCGCGCATGCCCAGGTCGGCGCCCTGCACGCCCAGGTCCATGCCGGTCTCGGCCACCGCGAGGATGCCTTCGCGGTATTCGCGGGCCAGCGCCCGGGTGGCCGCATCCATGGCGACAGCGTTCCCGGCCACGATCAGCTGGCCGTCGGGGGCGATTTCGGCCTTGGGCAGGTCGTCCGCGTTGCGGTGGACGCGCTTGCCGTTGATCCGGATATCGGTCGAGCCGTTGAGGCTGAGGTTGCCTTCGTGCAGCTCCTGGCGGGCCTTGTCCATCGCGGCGGCCACCGTGCGGCCCAGCGCGGTCTGCGGCGCGGGCCGGGTGTCGGCCTGCTCTGCCGCGGGCGGAGCGGACGCGGCGGCATCGTCGCGCTGGCAGGCGCCGAGCAGCGGCAGGCAGGCGAGGAGGGCGATGGTGGCGAGAGACTTCATGACAATGGCCTCGGGCTGTCGGGAGTGGATGCGACGCGTGGCGGAAGACTGGTGTGACGGGCGAGGGCGCCGGGCGGGCTGGCCGGGACGCGATCGCGCTGTCGGGTCGTGTCATCCATGACGGGTGCCAGCAAAGACGGGCGCGGTCTTGTCAACGTGCGTCGTGTCATCGATGGCGGCGCGTCCGTTCTCCGGGATCGTCCGGCCTTCTTTCGTGGCCGGTCGTTCGCGATCGCAGGTGCAGGCTGGTTGGCGGTCGCGCCATCCATGGCGGCACTTCGTCTCTCCGGATCCGTCCGGCCCGGCCATCCATGGCCGGGCGTTCGCCGAAGCGAACTGGCGATAGGCCAGTCCGCGAGCGCTCGGCTCAGCCCTCGTCCCGCCAGCGGCGCAGGCGGATCGAGGCGAAGACCATCGCGGCACCGGCAGCCACGCCGATCCACAGGTTGGCGCTGGCCAGGTTGCGGTACAGCGATACGGGGCTGAGCAGCTTCTGCATCGCGGCCGGGCCGTCGCCCATCTCCGACAGGGTCTGCAGGTCCATGTAGGTCAGCGGGAACACGCTGGTCAGGGCGCGCAGCACGATGTCCCGGAAGAACGGCCAGGTCACGTCGTCGAATACGCCCAGGAACTCGAGCCAGCCGACGAAGATGCCGGCGAACACGGGGATCATGATCGCCCACAGGAAGGGCTTGCTCTTCGCCCAGGCCGAGCACAGCATGAGCCAGCCGATGGTCGGCATCGCCCAGAGCGCGTACACCGGCACGCCCAGCAGGTACATCAGCGCGATCTTCAGCGGGCTGGCCGGCCCCCACAGCAGGGTTGCCGGGTTGCCGCCGTAGAACAGCACCACCAGGCTGATCAGCGCCAGGAAGCCGAACAGGGTCGCGATCGCGGCCAGCACCGCCAGCAGCGGCGCGACGATGGTCGCGCTGGCCAGCTTCGACAGCACGGTCTGCGTGTCCGACAGCGGCAGCGACTTCCAGAACAGCACGCTGCGGTCCTTGCGCTCGTCGTACAGCGAGCCCAGGCAGTAGAAGAACAGCACGAAGGCCAGGACGATGAAGGGCCAGCTCGAGGCCATCAGCAGGGTCAGGTCGAGGCCGGCGCCCAGGTGCGCCAGCTCCTCGTGGCCCAGCTTGGAGGTCAGCATCCCCAGGTCCATGCCATTGATCTGGATCCGGGTGCCGTCGTCGAGCGAGATCGCCGCGTCGCCATCGACATGGCGGCTGGCGGCGACCATGGCCAGGACGATGCCCATCGC
>JAEXTE010000233.1 GCA_023453655.1 Pseudomonadota bacterium | reverse complement strand
CGCATCGGCCGCGCGCCGCGCCTGCGCGCGCCATCGCAGACCCGGCATGCGGGCGGTCGGGCCACGCCAGTTCTGCGATACTCCCCCGCCATGGCCGTCCTGCGTTTCGACAGCGTCAGCAAGCAGTACACCGGTGGGCGCACGGCGCTCGCCGAGGTGAGCTTCGAGGTGGCCGCGGGCGAGATGCTGTTCCTCACCGGACACTCCGGCGCCGGCAAGAGCACCCTGCTCAAGCTCATCCACCTGGCCGAGCGGCCCAGCCGTGGCGCGGTGCTGTTCAACGACCGCAACCTGCTCAAGGTGCGCGGGCGGCGCGTGGCCCTGCACCGGCGCGAGGTCGGCGTGGTGTTCCAGGACCACCGCCTGCTCACCGACCGCAGCGTGTTCGACAACATCGCGCTGCCGCTGATCCTGCGCGGCATGCGCCGGGCCGAGATCGGCAAGCGCGTGCGCAGCGCGCTCGAGCGGCTGGGCCTGGCCGACCGCGAGGCGGCGCTGCCCGGGCAGCTGTCGGCCGGCGAGCAGCAGCGGGTGGGCATCGCCCGCGCGGTGGTGGCCGAACCGCGGCTGCTGGTGGCCGACGAGCCCACCGGCAACCTCGATCCCACGCTGTCGGCCGAAATCATGGCGCTGTTCGCGTCCTTGCCCGAGCGCGGTACGAGCGTGCTGGTGGCCAGCCACGATCTGGGGCTGGTCAAGCGCATGCGCAGGCGCGTGCTGGTGCTCGACCACGGGCGGCTGGTGGACGACATCGCGCCGGAGGACCTCGCCGATGGCTGAGGACAACCTGCGCGCGGCCGGCGCCGGATCGGGCCTGGGCACCTGGTTCGACCACCATCTCTACAGCCTGGTGGCCAGCCTCGGCCGCGTGTTCCGCAAGCCGGGCGCGGCCCTGCTCACGGTCTCGGTGATGGCGCTGGCGCTGGCGCTGCCGCTCGGGCTGTGGCTGGTGCTGGGCAACGTCGAGCGCCTGGCCGGGAACGTCGAACGCTCGCGCGAGATCAGCGTGTTCCTGCGCCAGGACGTCGCCGACGCGCGTGCCGCGGCGCTGGCCGGGGAACTGCGCGCGCGCAGCAATATCGCCGGGGTGGTGCACGTGACTCCGGAGCAGGGGCTGGCCTCGCTGCGCGAAGGCGGGGCGCTGGCGGGCATCGTCGACGCGGTGGGCGAGGACAACCCGCTGCCGCACCTGCTGGTGGTGACGCCGGCGGGCGACGAGCTGATGGTGGCCGGCTCGCTCGAACAACTGCCCGAAGCCGAACAGGTGCAGCACGACGTGCGCTGGCGCGAGCGGCTCGACGGCTGGCTGCGCTTCGGCGGCCGCGTGTCCTGGGTGCTGGCGGTGCTGCTCGGCCTCGGCGCGCTGCTGGTGGTGGGCAATACGGTGCGCCTGGACATCCAGTCGCGGCGCGAGGAAATCGGCGTGCTGCAGCTGCTGGGCGCGACCGATGGCTTCATCCGGCGCCCGTTCCTGTACCTGGGCGCGTGGTACGGACTGGCCGCGGGTGCGCTCGCGGTGGCACTGCTGGGCCTGGCCGCGCTGGCGCTGCGCGAGCCGCTGGCGACGTTGGCGGCGAGCTACGGCAGCAGCTTCGCGCTGTCGGGCATCGACCTGCCCTGGGCGCTGGCCGTGATCGCCGGCGCGAGCCTGCTCGGATGGCTGGGCGCCGGCCTGGTCACCGGCCATTTCCTGCGCCAGACGCGCCCCACCGGACTCTGAGCGCATGAACACGCACGATCTCCGCCACCTCGAATCCGACCAGCCGCGCGTGATGGTCGTGGACGGCTCCAAGCTCGTGCGCAAGCTGATCCAGGCGGTGCTGGTGAAGGAACTGCCGGGCGTCCAGGTGGTCGAGGGCGGCAGCCTGGCGGATGCGCGCGCGCTGCTGGCCGGCGAGCCCATCGACCTGGTCACCACCGCCCTGGTGCTGCCCGACGGCGACGGACTGCAGGTGGCGCGCGCGGTGCGCGAGGCCGGCGGCCAGCGCTACGTGCCGGTGATCGTGATCTCGGGCGACGTGCAGTCGCACCTGGAGGACCGGCGCTTCACCGAGGACGTGACCGACTATTTCGACAAGTCCCTGGGGCACAACGCGCTGGCCGCCTTCATCCGCGGCTACGTGCAGCCGCAGCCGATTCCGGACGCGCACGTGCTGTACATCGAGGACAGCCGTACCGTGGCGGTGGCGATCCGGCGCATGCTCGAGGCGCACCAGATGCGCGTCACCCACGTCACCACCGCCGAGGACGCGATCGCCTACCTCGAGGCCTACGCCGGCACCGAGGCCGCGCCCGGCGCCGACCTGGTGCTGACCGACCTCTACCTCAAGGGCGACCTGAGCGGGCGCGACGTGCTCGACAGGGTCCGCAACGGATTCGGCTACGGCAAGCGCCGGCTGCCGGTGCTGGTGATGACCGGCGACGACAACCGCGCCAACCAGGCCGCGCTGCTGCGCGACGGCGCCAACGACCTGGTGCTCAAGCCGATCGAGGAGCGCCTGCTGGCGACCAAGGCGCTGTTCCAGCTGCGCCTTGCGCGCATGCCGGTCTCGCCCGCGCAGCAGCCGTGAGCGGCGAGGTCCGGCTCGATCCATCGTGGAAGGCCCGCGTGGGCGACTGGTTCGCGCGCGAGGACATGCGTGCGCTGTCGGCCTTCCTGCGCCAGCGCAAGGCGGCCGGCGCGCGCATCTATCCACCCGGGCCGCAGATCTTCGCCGCCTTCGATGCCACGCCGTTCGATGCGGTGAAGGTGGTGATCCTCGGCCAGGACCCTTATCACGGTCCCGGCCAGGCGCACGGCCTGTGCTTCTCGGTGTCGCCGGGCGTGCCGGTGCCGCCGTCGCTGCAGAACATGTACAAGGAACTGCAGCGCGACCTCGGCATCGCGCCGCCGGGCCACGGCTGGCTGATGCCCTGGGCGCGGCAGGGCGTGCTGCTGCTCAATGCGGTGCTCACCGTCGAGGAGGGCCGCGCCGGCGCCCACCAGGGCAAGGGCTGGGAGGGCTTCACCGACCACGTGGTGGATGTGCTGGGCCGCGAGCGCGAAGGCCTGGTGTTCATGCTCTGGGGAAGCTACGCGCAGGCCAAGGGCAAGATGATCGACGGCCGCCGCCATCGCGTGCTGCGCACCACCCATCCCTCGCCGCTGTCGGCGCACCGCGGCTTCCTTGGCTGCGGGCACTTCTCCGCGGCCAACGAGTACCTCGCGCGCCGCGGCGTGGCGCCCATCGACTGGGCGCTGCCGCCGCTGGACGCCCCGGCCGCCTGAGCGTTCAGAACCAGAGGCGCACGCCGGCCACCAGCCGCGTCTCGCGCGAGGCCTCGCCGGCCGCGTCGCGCAGGTCGGCGGTCCCGCCGAAGCTGCGCTCGTGCGCGATGCCGAGGTAGGGCGCGAACCTCCGCGTGACCTCGTAGCGCAGGCGCAGGCCGGCCTCGGCACTCGACAGTCCGCTGCCGGCGCCGCGCGCGGGATCGTCCCGTGCCTGCAGTTCGAGTTCCAGCACCGGCTGCAGCACCAGGCGGTTGCTGAAGCGCAGGTCGTACTCGGCCTCGAGTTCGACGCCCGCCCCGCCTTCCCCGAGGTAGGCCATCGCCGAGACCTCGAACTGGTACGGCGCGATGCCCTGCACGCCGAACGCCGCACGGGTGCGCGAGGGGGCGTTTCCCGTGTCGTGACGCAGCCCCGCGACCACGTCCCACCAGCGCGCGACCGCGCGCGAGAGGTGCAGCTCCGCGTTGGCGTGGCCGGTGCGGCCCCCGCTGCGGCTGCCGCTGCTGCGCAGCCACAGGCGATGGATATCGCCGCCGGTCGAGGCGTGGGCCTCCCATGCCTGGCCGCGATGCGCGTCGTCGTCCCAGCCTTCGAGCCGGTTGAAGGTGACCCGCGTGTAGGTCGCGGGCCCGTGGTCCGCGTGGGCGTGCGCAAGTACCGGGAATGCGGCGTCGCGATCGGCCTGGGTCACGGCGGGAATGGGTTCGCGCGGCGGCTGGATGACGGTGGCCGGCGAGCAGTGGCCCATGGCGGCATGCGCGGGGGGGCAGGCGGTACTGTCGTGGACGCCATGCCCGACGGGATGGGCTCCGGCGTGGGCGTCGTGCGGCGTCTTCCCGGCCGGCATGCGGCAGTGGCCCATCGCGGCGTGTTCTGGTGTGCAGCCGCTCGCGTCCGCGGTGTCGTGGCCCGCATGGCCCGGCTCGTGACCCGGCGTCGGGACCGGCGACGCCGGCGTGCAGTGGCCCATCGCCGCGTGCGCCGGCGTGCAGGTCTCCAATGCCGCCGGTCGAGGCCGTGCGGAGTGGCCGTCTTCGCCGGCATGGCCCCGCGGATGCGCGTGGCCGGCGTGGCCTTGCGCAGGCGCATCGGCTGCCGGCGCATCATCCACGGGCGTGCAGTGGCCCATGGCCACGTGCGCTGGCGGGCAGTCGCGCGGGGCGGGTG
>JAEXTE010000425.1 GCA_023453655.1 Pseudomonadota bacterium | reverse complement strand
AAGATGCCGATTCCGCGGTACCGATCTACCTGGCGCTGTCCACGCTGCCCGAACACGCCCGCTTCGCGAAGGCCGGGCTGGCGCGCGCGCTGCGCCTGCTGCTGCGCGACGGCGACGCGGCCCTGGCCCGCGCCGGCGACGACGACCAGGCGCTGCGCGAAGCGCTGCTGCTGGCGACCGTGCTGCGCGCGATCGATCCCCGCGACGAGGCGGTGCAGGCCTTCCTCGGCCGGGTCGACCTGGCCGAGCGCGTGTCCACGCTGAACCTGGCCGGCGAGCAGGCGCTGGCCGAAGGCGCGCTGGGCGAGGAGGGCGGCGGCGCGCTGGCGGAATTCCGCGCCGCGCTGGAGCTGCTGCCGGACCAGCCGCGCGCGCGGCAGGGACTTGCGGCGGTGGAAAGCGCGCTGATCCGTCGTGCCGAGGACGCCGCCGAGAACGCCGACTTCGATGCGGCCGCGCGCTGGCTCGCCCATGCCAACGAGGTGCGGCCGGACGACGGCATCGAGACCGTCGCCGATGCCCGCGAGCGCGTGGCCACGATCCGCGCCACGCGCATCGCGCGCCTGCGCGACCTCGGCATCGGGGCGTTGCCGAGGTTCGGCGGCATCGACCTGGCCCGCCGCCACCTGGCCGAACTGCTGCGCATCGCCCGTCCCGGCGACCCGGCGGCGACCGAACTGCGCGAGCGCATCGACCTGGCCGTGCACTACGGACTGTACGCGCCGGGGCAGGTGTTCACCGACGCGCTGCAGACCGGCGGCCGCGGGCCGCAGATGGCGGTGGTGCCGCATGGCGCCTTCACCATGGGCGCGCCGCCCGGCGAGCGCGACGCCAGCGACTTCGAGCGGCCGGCGCATCCGATCCGCTTCGGCCGCGGCTTCGGCATGTCGATCCGGGAGATCACCGTCGGCCAGTTCCGCCGCTTCATCGCCGCCACCGGACACCGCACGCGCGCCTCGCGCCGCGGCTTCTCGATGGTCTACGACGAGCGCAGCAACAACTTCGTGCGGCGCAGTGGCGCCGACTGGCATACCGACTACCTCGGCCGTCCCGCCGACGACGGCCTGCCGGTGGTGCACGTGAGCGCGCGCGACGCGCAGGCCTACGTGGAATGGCTGTCGGCGCAGACCGGGCGCCGCTACCGCCTGCCCAGCGAAGCCGAGTTCGAGTACGCGCTGCGCGCCGGCAGTACCGGGCGCTATCCCTGGGGCAGCGGCGAACCGCCGCCGCGGATCGCCAACACCACCGGCGGGCTGGACCGCTCGCCGGCCGGCCGCAGCTGGGCCAACGCCTTCCGGGGCTATGGCGACGGCCACTGGGGGCCGGCCCCGGTGGGCAGCATGGAGCCGAATGCATGGGGGCTTCACGACCTCTCGGGCAACGTCAGCGAATGGGTGGCCGACTGCTGGCATGATGGCTACCGCCGCGCCCCGGGCGACGGTTCGGCCTGGATCAATCCGGGCTGCCGCGACCAGGTGATCCGCGGCGGGTCCTGGGCCAGCTCGCCCGCGCAGACGCGTTCGGCCTGGCGTGCGCCCGCGTCGGTGGACACCACCAACGCGCGGCTGGGCTTCCGCGTGGTACGGGATCTCTAGGGTCGAGGAAGGTCAGGAGGGGGCGGCGATGCGACGTGATCCGTTCGGTGGGCGCTACCGGCAACAGCCGTCCGGCGGCAGGCGCGGGATCAACCCGCGTTTCATCATCCTGCTGCTGTTCGCCGGCTATGGCGCGTATTACTGGTTCTCCAACCAGTCGGTGGACCCGGTCACCGGCGAGTCGGTGCTGATCGACCGCAACCTGTCGATCGAGGAAGAGAAGGCGCTGGGTCTGCAGGCCTACGAGGAGATCCTGAGCCAGGAGCGGCCGGTGGATCCCGACTCGCCGATCGCGCGCCAGGTGCGCGGCATCGCCGAACGCCTGGTGGCGAAGGTCACCGAGGTGGAGCAAGCGCTCGCCGCCGAGAACGGCCAGCCCGCCCCGACCTTCTCGCAGAGCTTCCAGTGGGAGGTCAACGTCATCGAGTCCGACCAGGCCAATGCGTTCTGCCTGCCTGGCGGCAAGATGGCGGTCTATACCGGCCTGGTACCGGTGGCGCAGAACGAGAACGCGATGGCAGTGGTGATGGGCCACGAGATCGCGCATGCGCTGCTGCGCCACGGCGCGCAGCGCATGGCCCAGCAGAAGCTCAGCCAGGTTGGCCAGATGGCCGGCGCGATGAGCGGCATGGACCCGCAGCAGCAGCAGATGATCATGGCCGCGATGGGCTACGGCTACCTGCTGCCCTACGCGCGCAAGCACGAGACCCAGGCCGACGAGGTGGGGCTGATGCTGGCCGCGGCCGCCTGCTTCGACCCCCAGGAGGCGGTGCCGCTGTGGGAGCGCATGAGCGAGGCCAGCGGCGGCCAGGCGCCGCCGGAGTTCTCTTCGACCCATCCCAATCCGGGCACGCGCATCGCCAACCTGCAGGCGCTGATGCCCAAGGCGCTGCAGTACCGCGAACGCTTCTGCGGACAGGGTGCGGGCGGGCAGCCCTGAGCGCCCCCGCGCTCAGAAGCCCATGTACAGGCCGCCGTTGACCGGAATATTGGCGCCGGTGATGTAGCCGGCCTCGTCCGCGGCGAGGAACTCGACCGTCCGCGCGATCTCCGACGGCTGGCCGAGGCGCCCCACCGGCACGCGCTCGACGATGCCCTGGCGGATGTCTGCCGGGATCGCCGCGACCAGCGCGGTCTCGCAGTAGCCCGGCGAGACCGAGTTCACCGTTACGCCCTTGCGAGCGACCTCGCGCGCCAGCGCCATGGTGAAGCCGTGCATGCCGGCCTTGGCCGCGGAATAGTTGGTCTGGCCGAACTGGCCGGTCTGGCCGTTGACCGAACTGATGTTGACGATGCGGCCGAAGCCGCGCGCCATCATGCCCTCGACCGCGTGCCGGCACAGGTTGAAAACGCTGTCGAGGTTGACCGACAGCACCGCGTCCCACTGCGCGCGGTCCATCTTGCGCAGGGTGGCGTCGCGGGTGATGCCGGCGGCGTTGACCAGCACGTCGAGCGAGCCGTGCGCCTGTTCCACCCCGGCGACGAAGGCCGCGCAGGCATCGAAGTCGGACGCGTCCAGCGGCGCGAAGCGGATGTCGAGGCCGTCGACCTCGCGCTCGAAGCGCGCAACGCGTTCGGGATTGCCGTCGAGGTCGGCCGCGATCACGCGGCGCCCGGCGCGGGCGAGCTGGATGCAGATGGCAGAGCCGAGCCCGCCGATGCCGCCGGTCACGACGGCCACGCGATTGTTCATTCGATCTTTCGGGAAAAGAATGGGACGCAGGGCGACGCGATGCGCGCCGCGCGCGAGGCCGCGGTCAGCGGCCGCGACGCTCCGCGCCGGGCTTCTGGCCGACGCTGCCGGTGAGGTTCTTCTGGAATTCCTTCCACATTTCCATGTTGCGCTCGGTGAGCTGGTTCATCAGCGCCCACGGCGTCTGGCCGAGCATCCCGCCCATCTGCTGGCGGAACTGCTGCTGCTGGTCCAGGAAGATCTGCATCGACCGCTCCAGGTAGCTGCCCATGAAGCCCTGCATCGAATCGCCGTAGAAGCGGATGATCTGGCTCAGCAGCTGGGTCGAGAGCACCGGCTCGCCGTCGGACTCGTGCTCGGCGATGATCTGCAGCAGCACCGACCGGGTCAGGTCCTCCCCGGACTTGGCGTCGCGGACCTCGAATTCCTCGCCGTCGACGATCAGCTGGCGCACATCCTCGATGGTGATGTAGCTGGAGATCTCGGTGTCGTAGAGACGACGGTTGGGATACTTCTTGATGATCCGGGTCGAGGCCATGGAGCAATTGCTCGAAGGATTGGTGCCTCGCAGCATGGCGCAGCGCAGCAGGGCTTGCAAGCCGGCGGTCGCCGGCCGGCGCGGCCGCCGCGTTTCCGGGTCGCGGTGCCCCCCATCAACCGTATCCCGGCCGTTGTGCGGGAGGAGGTGCCGGGTACGATGCCTGGAAGGGAAGGTCCGGCGTCCGGAGCGGACCGGGCAAACCCGGCGGTGCGGGGGGAGAGACCCGCCCGGCACTGCGC
>JAEXTE010000108.1 GCA_023453655.1 Pseudomonadota bacterium | reverse complement strand
GCCTGGGCCTGGCCGCGCACGTCGGCCATGTCGGGGCGCTCGACGCTGCGATGCGGCGGTGCGACCGCGGGCGGCAGGGTCCTGGTGCCGCCCAGCAGGGCGCAGACCTCGAGCAGGGTGCGCGCGGTCGAGGCCTCCAGCCCGCTGGCCAGCGCGGCCTCGGCCCCGTTGTCTTCCGGCACGACGAGTCTGCGGCCGGCCTGCGCCGCGGCCAGCGCGGCCGGCAGCACGCCGTCGACCGGACGCAGTTCGCCGGTCAGGCCCAGCTCGCCGATGAATTCGTAGCCGGCCAGCGGCTCGCGCGGGATCTGGCCGCTGGCCGCCAGGATGCCCAGGGCGATCGGCAGGTCGAAGCGGCCGCCGCACTTGGGCAGGTCGGCCGGCGCCAGGTTGACGGTGATGCGGCGTGCCGGGAATTCGAACTGCGCGCACTGGATCGCGGCGCGCACGCGGTCCTTGGCTTCGCGTACCGCCGCCTCCGGCAGGCCGACGATGGACATCGACGGCAGTCCGCCGCCGAGATGGACCTCCACCTTGACCGCGGGCGCACGCACGCCGGCGCGCGCGCGTCCATGCACGAGCGCAAGCCCCATGGTGGCGGGGCTCAGTGGGCCGGGGTGCCGGGCGCCGGCGAAGCGGACGCGGACTGCCGCGCCTCGAGCTCGGCCACCACCGCCTGCAGCTGCTCGAGCTTCTCGCGGGTGCGCAGCAGCACCGCGCGCTGCACCTCGAACTCCTCGCGGGTCACCAGGTCGAGCTTGGACAGGCCCGACTGCAGGACCGCCTTGAAGTTCTCCTGCAGCTCTTCGCGGCTCTCGCGCAGGCCGGGCGGGACCAGGCCGCTGAGGCGGCGGGCGAGGTCGTCGATATGGTTGAGGTCGATCATGGCCACTGCTCCGGTACGTGGATGCGCCCAGCTTCGTCGGCCCCGCGTGAGGGTGCAGTCGGTACCGGGCGCGGCCGGCTGTAGGAAAACTCCGACCGCCGGCGGGGGTATGCTAACGCCGCGCCGCGACTGCCGCGGCATCGATCCGGACCCGTGGAGCCCGCAGATGAAGATGGTGATGGCGATCGTCAAGCCGTTCAAACTCGACGACGTGCGCGAAGCGCTGGCCGAGGTCGGCGTGACCGGCATTACCGTTACCGAGGTCAAGGGCTTCGGCCGCCAGAAGGGGCATACCGAGCTCTACCGCGGCGCCGAGTACGTGGTCGACTTCCTGCCCAAGGTCAAGCTCGAGATCGCGGTCACCGACGACCAGGTCGAGGCGGTCACCGAAGCCATCGTCAAGGCCGCCGGCACCGGCAAGATCGGGGACGGCAAGGTGTTCATCTACGAACTCGAACGCGCGGTGCGCATCCGCACCGGCGAACTGGACGGCGACGCGATCTGAGTTACCGCGAATTGCGCCCACGCCCCCTGGCGCCGACGAGCGGCGCGGGTGGCAGCGCGCGGCTGCCGTGCGAGATGTTAGTGGACGTGGAGTTCGCCGGTAGACGGCGGGCACCGTGGCCCGGCAGACATCCGCTCCACCCCTGGCGGTAGCGCGCTGCCTCCGCCCATAGGCGCACGCGCGCAGCCGCGGGCGATGCGCTATAAAGGGCAGTCCCAGGGGCCTGTGGGGCATCGTGGGCCGGAACCCCAGACAGTGGAGAGAGACCCGATGTACAAGGCAATGACGGCGGCCGTGCTCGCGCTCGGCCTGGGCGTAGGCGCCGCGCAGGCGAACACGTCGCAGAAGATCCTGGCGGAAACCGACGCGGCCAAGATCGTCACGCAGCAGGTCGAGATCCTGCACGAGGTCCGCGGAAGGCGCGGCGCCTACCGCGACATGGGCGACCGCGAACGCGAGCAGTTGATCCAGTACCAGCAACGGGTGATCGAGGCGCTTGACGGGCGTGCCAGCACCACCGAGCTGTCCGCGAGCCAGCAGCTGGCGGTGTTCAACGATCTCGAGGCGATCAGCGCGCTGCTCAACAAGGCCGAGGACGAACGCATGGTGTGCGAACGCACCCGGCCCATCGGTAGCAATCGCCCGGTCAACGTCTGCAAGACCGTGGCCCAGCGTCGCGAAGAGCGCGAGCTGGCGCTCCAGGGTCGCCAGAAGGACAGCCGCTGCCTGACCCAGTGCGGCGCCAACAAGACGGGCACCGAAGGCTGGTAAGCCGCCAGGCGTCGCCCGCTGCAGGGCGGGCGAGCGGCACTCAGGCGTCCAGCGCCCGCGCCACGAACGGCGGCAGCGCCTGCGCGCCCTTGTGGATCGCGGCGCTGTAATACTTCGTTTCGAACGCCTTGGCGCGGGCATCTTCCTCGCGGAAGTCGAAGCCGCCGGACTTGCGCGCCAGCGTGCACGACCACCAGCCGGTCGGATAGCAGGGCTGCGGGAAGGGCAGGGTCTGGAAGCTGGTGAAGCCGGCCTTGCCCATCTCCGCGCGCATCTCGCGGATCAGGTCGAGCAGGGCCAGCGGCGATTCGGACTGCTGCACCAGGATGCCGTCGTCGCGCAGCGCGCGGAAGCAGCTTTCGAAGAA
>JAEXTE010000023.1 GCA_023453655.1 Pseudomonadota bacterium | reverse complement strand
CGCATCTACTTCCACGCCAGGCCGCGCGGTGCCCGATGATGCTGGCGGTGGCGTGTGGCCAGCCGGGCACGCGGGCGCCGGGTTCGTGGTCGCCGTGGCCAAGGCGCCGCGCACGACCGTGCCATCGCGACGTCCCCGGCCGCGGCGGTGGCCCGGAAACCGCTGCCGCATGCGCGCCATCCGGGGCGCGTGGCGGGCGCGCCGGGGGCGAGCCGCGTGCTCGATGCCAGCGAGGATTCCGGGGCTCCGGCCCCGGCGGCAACGGGATGGGTTCCCTGTTCGCGCCCTGCCCCAACGCGTTGCGCGCCGGCGGGAGGTCGAGGGGCCGGCCTGGCGGGACGCGCTCGGCGATCCGCGATCGCAGCCCCGGCTGGCGCGGCCGGTTCGACGACTAGGCAGCCAAAGCCGCTGCAGGCCGGCCCGCGCTGGCAGCCCGATCCGGCCAGCGGGCGAGTCCGGGCCCCGGACCACAGTTGCGCCCCGGGCGCCCGCATCGATATCGCACCCGACCAGCGCCGCGCCGTGAGTACGCGCTGCACGCGACGGGCAGCGACCATGCCTTCGCGGATCTGGTTGATCCTCGTGGTGCCGCGCACGCGGCGCACGTAGCCCCTCGACAACGGCTGGGCGTCAGCGCAGCTCGAACGCGTCGCCGTCGAGCATGGCCGGGAAGCGTTCGCGGTGCGCGGCCAGCTCGGCGGCCAGCAGGGTCGTGGTCGCCACCACCTCGGCGTCGGTACATTCGCTGGACGGATGGCCGAGGAAGTCGATCACCGCGCTGTCGCCCGAATACTGCAGGCCGGCGCCGTCGGTGCCGACGCGGTTGAGCCCGGCGACGTAGCACAGGTTCTCGATCGCGCGTGCGCGCAGCAGGGTCTTCCAGGCGTACGCCCGCGCCGACGGCCAGTTGGCGACGTAGAGCAGCAGGTCGTAGTCCAGCGCGCCGGGGCGCTCGACGTCGTAGCGGTTGCGCGAATACACCGGGAAGCGCAGGTCGTAGCAGACCAGCGGGCAGATCCGCCAGCCGCGCCACTCCACGGTCAGGCGCTCGCGTCCGGCCGCGTAGCGTTCGTGCTCGCGGGCATAGCGGAACAGGTGGCGCTTGTCGTAGTGCGACACGGCTCCGTCGGGCGCGACCCAGAGCAGCCGGTTGTAGACGCCGTCGCCGACCCGCAGCTGCACGCTGCCGCACACAACCGCGTCGAGCCGCTGCGCGTGCTCGCGCATCCATTCGAGGGTCGGGCCGTCCATGGTCTCGGCGTTGCCGATCGCGTCGTTGGAGAAGCCGCTGGTGAACGTCTCGGGCAGCAGCACCACGTCGGTGGTGCCGCGAAGCGGCGCGATGAGCCTGCCGTAGTAGTCGCGGTTGCCGGCGGGATCGTGCCAGCGGGTGGCGCCCTGGACCAGGGAGATGCGGAGGTCGTTCATGCGGCCAGCCTATCCAAGCCGCGCGGGCTTGGGTAGGCGGGGCCGCGCGGTGCGGGCACAGCCGCTGCAGGCGCCCAATCGCCGCGTCCAGCGTCGCCGGGTTCTTGGCGAAGCACAGGCGGGCCAGCCGCTGGCCCGGTGGCGGCGCCTCGTAGAACGGCGAAAGGGGGATAGCGGCCACGCCGTGTTCCACCGTCAGCCATCGGCAGAACGCGGCGTCGTCGAGGTCGCTGACGGCCGAATAGTCCACCAGCTGGAAGTAACCGCCGGGCACCGGCAGCGGCCGCAGTCGGGTGGTCGCCAGCTGCTCGCGGAAGCGGTCGCGCTTGGCCTGGTAGAAGGCGCCCAGCTGCTCGTAGTGCTCCGGCTCGGCCTCCAGCATCGCGGCGAAGGCGTGCTGGGCCGGGGCGAAGGTGCAGAACACGTTGTACTGGTGGACCTTGCGGAACTCGGCGGTCAGCGCCGGCGGGGCGATGCAGTAGCCGACCTTCCAGCCGGTGCAGTGGTAGGTCTTGCCGAAGCTCGACACCACGAAGGCGCGATCGCGCAGCGCCGGCCAGCGCAGCACGGACTCGTGGCGGGCGCCGTCGAACACGATGTGCTCGTAGACCTCGTCCGAGAGCAGGAAGATGCCGGTGCCCTCGAGGATCGCGCCCAGCTCGGCCATGTCCTGCGCCGACAGCATGGCGCCGGAGGGGTTGTGCGGGCTG
Organism: Pseudomonadota bacterium; assembly: GCA_023453655.1. Taxonomy (GTDB): domain Bacteria; phylum Pseudomonadota; class Gammaproteobacteria; order Xanthomonadales; family Xanthomonadaceae; genus Luteimonas; species Luteimonas composti. The sequence continues at coordinate 1,741 of JAEXTE010000023.1, read as the reverse complement.
TTGATCATCAGCATGCGCGTGCGCGGCCCGATCGCCTCGCGCACCCGCTGCCAGTCGGGGGCGAAGGTCGCCGGGTCCAGCGGCACGTGCACGGCGCGGGCGCCGGCCAGGTCGATCGCCGGTTCGTAGCAGTCGTAGCAGGGGTCGAGCACCACCACTTCGTCGCCTGCCCGCACCACCGCGTGGATGGCGTTGAAGATGGCTTCGGTGGCGCCGCTGGTCACCGTGACCTCGCCGTCCGCGTCGGGCTGGTGGCCGTACACGCGAAGGGTCTTGGCGGCGATGGCCTGGCGCAGCGCGGGCACCCCGGTCATCGGCGCGTACTGGTTGTGGCCGGCGCGCATCGCCCGGTCGAGTTCCTCGACCAGGCGCGCGGGTACCTCGAAGTCGGGGAAACCCTGGCCGAGGTTGACCGCACCGTGTTCCTGGGCCAGCTGCGACATCACGGTAAAGATGGTGGTGCCGACCTTCGGCAGCTTGCTCTGCAACATCGACGTCCATCCACGCGGCGACCGGAAGCCCGGCAGTTTACGGTCCGCCCCCGATCGGTTAAACCTTGTCGCCGATGTCGACGCAGGCAGCCCCCGATGACGCGCGACTTGCCTCGCTGCTGCGCGCCTACCTGGCCGCGGAGTACCGCTGGCAGCGCGAGGGCGACTGGCACGACATCAGCATCGGCCTGCCCGCGCCGGGGCTCGAACTGGCGTATCCGCGCGCCAGCTCGTTCGGGCTGGTCTCCGCCTGGAATCCATCGTCGATCGAGCGCAGCACCGCCGAGAACCGCGACGCCGACCAGGCGCTGTGCGAGGCGCTCGATGCCACCGGTTACCAGTACCTGCCCGCCTTTTCCTCGGCGCGCAACCGCAGCTGGCGCGAACCCGGCTGGCTGGTGATGGACATGGATGCGGCCGGCTACGATGCCCTCTCGCGCAGGTTCGGGCAGCTGGGGGCGCTGTGGTGGCCGGCGGGCGCGCCGGTGCGCCTGCGCATGGACGCGCGGCGTCCGGCGGAGCTCGACGACGACGACCGCTTCGTCGACTGGCTAGTAGAATGAGCGCGATGGCCGGTCTTCGGCCGAAGCGCGCCTGATGCCCGAGACCCTTTCCGCCGCCGCGCCGCTGCTCGACGTGCGCGGCCTGAGCTTCGACCGCAACGACATGCCCGTGTTCGGCCCGCTGGACTTCAGCGTCGAGCGCGGCGAAGCCCTGCTCGTCCAGGGGGGCAATGGCGCCGGCAAGACCACCCTGCTGCGGCTGCTGGCGGGCCTGCTCGACGGCGAGCGCGGCGACATCCGCCTCGGTGGCCGGAGCGCCGGGCCCGCCGTGCGCGCCGGCAGCCTGGCCTACCTCGGCCACCTGCCCGGCCTCAAGGCCGACCTGACGGCGATGGAGAACCTGGACTACCTGTGCGGGCTGCTCGGCCGTCGCCTATCGCTGTCGCTGGAAGAGGCGCTGGCGATCGTGGGACTGGCCGGCTACGAGGATGCCGCCGCGCGCACGCTTTCGGCCGGCCAGCGCAAGCGACTGTCGCTGGCGCGGCTGTGGCTCTCGCCGGCGCCGCTGTGGTTGCTGGACGAACCCTACGCCAACCTCGACCTGCCCGGCATCGAACTGGTCAACCGCATGGTGGGCGCGCACCTGGCCGAAGGCGGCGGCGCCCTGGTCACCACCCACGGCGCCTACGCCGCGCCGCCGGTGCGCACCCGGCTGCTGGAACTGGGCACGGCGGTGCGCGCGTGAGC
>JAEXTE010000464.1 GCA_023453655.1 Pseudomonadota bacterium | reverse complement strand
GGGGCGGCTGGCGGGGGGCTGGCCCAGGACCGTCTCGAGCGCGCGCTGGGCTTCGACCAGGACCCGGTCGAGCGGATTGAGCCGGCGCGGCGCGCTGCGGGGCGGGGCGGGCAGGACGGCGGGAAGCGTGTCGGGCATGGGGTCTCCGGGTGGGGCCGGGCGGGGCTTGCATGGTGGCCCCTGGGCGGCCGCGGCGCCAGCAGGCGAGGGGGGCGGCTTGCGCGTGGCCGGGTGGCGGGCTAGAATTCCGCTTCTGTGTTTCATCCCCTACAACGCGAGGCGAAGTTCCGGCTCCCGGAATCAGCCCGACCAGGCACCCGCCCGGAGTCATTTTAGATGAAGACCTTCACCGCCAAGTCCGAGACCGTCCAGCGCGACTGGTATCTCGTCGACGCCACCGGCAAGACGCTGGGCCGCCTGAGTTCCGAACTCGCGCGCCGCCTGCGCGGCAAGCACAAGCCCGTCTACACCCCGCACGTCGATACCGGCGATTACCTCGTGGTGATCAACGCCGAGAAGATCGCCGTGACCGGCAAGAAGATGACGGACAAGCTCTATCACCGCTTCACCGGCCACATCGGCAACCTCAAGACCGAGACCCTGGCCCAGGCGCTGGAGCGCCATCCCGAGCGCGTGATCGAGATCGCGGTGAAGGGCATGCTGCCCAAGGGCCCCCTGGGCCGCACCATGTACCGCAAGCTCAAGGTGTACAAGGGTGCCGAGCACCCCCACGCCGCCCAGCAGCCCCAGCCCCTGGATATCTAAACGATGGCTACCACCCAGAACTACGGCACCGGCCGTCGCAAGTCCTCCACCGCCCGCGTGTTCCTGCGCAAGGGCAGCGGCAACATCACCGTCAACGGCCGTCCGCTGGACGAGTTCTTCGGCCGCGAGACCGCGCGCATGATCGTGCGCCAGCCGCTGGAGCTGACCAAGAACACCGAGAACTTCGACATCCTCGTCACCGCCACCGGCGGCGGCACCACCGGCCAGGCCGGTGCGATCCGCCTGGGCATTGCCCGCGCCCTGGTCGAGTACGACGCGTCGCTCAAGACCGAGCTGCGCAAGGCCGGCTTCGTGACCCGCGATGCCCGCGAGGTCGAGCGCAAGAAGGTCGGCCTGCACAAGGCACGCCGCGCCACGCAGTTCTCCAAGCGTTAATGCACTGGTGGCGCCATCGCCCCGCGATGGCGTTACAATCCGCTCCATAGCCCCGTCGCCAAGCGGTAAGGCACCTGACTCTGACTCAGGCATTCGGTGGTTCGAATCCATCCGGGGCTGCCAGTTCCACGAAAGACCTGCCGCAAGGCGGGTCTTTTCGTTTGTGGCGGATGCGGGCGGCGGTGTGCGCCCTGCGGGGGAGACGAGGCGCGACGGCGCTGCCGCGCCAAGGTTCTCGCGTGAGCCGGCGGCGGACCGCGGCGCAGCGGTTGCCGCACGCTAGAATCCGCCGATGACGCCCCCCTTCCTTCCGCCCCTGTCCGACGCGCGCGGCGCCCTGGACGACGTGCGCGCCCGCGGCTTCGCGGTGCTGCCTCCCGCCGTGCTGGCTTCGCTGGCGCATGCGCGGCCGGACGACCTGGCGGCACTCGCGCCGGGCTGGGACGACCTGCCGCCCGACACCTACCTGCGCGACGGCGGGCGCTACCGCAGCCGCCGGCATTCCTGCTTCGTGGTCGACGGCGACCAGGTGCGCCAGGCCCCGCACCGGCCGCACTGGCAATCCCTCGACTACAACGCGCTGCACGGCGGCATGCTGCGCATGTTCGAACCGATCGCCGCGGCGACGATCGCCTCGCCCGCCTGGACGCCGCTGCTGCACGGACTGGGTCAATGGTGTTCGGCGCTGCGCGGCGCGCAACCCTGGTACATCGAGGCCCACCAGTTCCGCATCGATACCAGCGACGGCATCGGCCGGCCGACGCCGGAGGGTGCCCACCGCGACGGCGTGGACTTCGTCGCCGTGATCCTCGTCGACCGCCATCGCATCAAGGGCGGCGAGACCCGCGTGTTCCAGGCCGATGGCCCGGACGGCCAGCGCTTCACCCTGCTCGAGCCCTGGTCGATGCTGTTCCTGGACGATGCGCGGGTGATCCACGAGTCCACGCCCATCCAGCCCGCCAGCGAGGGCGCACCCGGACATCGCGACACCCTGGTGCTGACCTTCCGCGCCGGCGCCTTCCAGGGCGACGACTGAAATGGCGCGGCTCGCGCGATCCGGCCCGACGGCTGGTTACAATTGAAATCATGATTCCCGGCCCGGAGCAGGCATGAAACTCGGTTCACTCAAGGAAGGCGGCCGCGACGGCACCCTGGTCGTCGTCTCCCGCGACCTGACGCGCGCGGTCCGCGCCGCCGGCATCGCGCCGACCCTGCAGCGTGCACTGGAAGACTGGGACAACGCCGCGCCGCGGCTCAACGCCCTGGCCCAGTCGCTGGAGAGCGGCGATGCGGACGGCGTGTTCGACCTCGACGCCAACGCACTGGCCGCACCGCTGCCGCGCGCCTATGAGTTCGTCGACGGCAGCGCCTACCTGCCGCACGTCGAGCGCGTGCGGCGCGCGCGCGGCGCCGAGGTGCCGGAGAGCTTCTACACCGTTCCGCTGATGTACCAGGCCACGAGCGCCGGCTTCCTCGGGCCGCGCGACCCCGTACGCGTGTCCAGCGAGGACTACGGCATCGACCTCGAAGCCGAGATCGTGGTGGTGACCGGCGACGTGCCGATGGCCGCCACGCCCGAGCAGGCCGCCGGCCATATCCAGCTGGTGGGCCTGGTCAACGACGTCAGCCTGCGCAACCTGGTCCCGGCCGAACTGGCCAAGGGCTTCGGTTTCCTGCAGTCCAAGCCGCGGTCGGCGCTGTCCCCGGTGTTCGTCACCCCGGACGAGCTCGGCGATGCCTGGCGCGGCAACAAGCTGCACCTGCCGCTGCTGACCCACGTCAACGGCGAATGGTTCGGCGCGCCGGATGCGGGCGTGGACATGCAGTTCGACTTCGCCCAGCTGGTCGCGCACGCGGCCAGGACCCGTCCGCTTTCGGCCGGAACTCTCGTTGGTTCGGGGACCATCGCCAACCAGGACACGTCGCTCGGCGCGTCCTGCTTCGCGGAAAAGCGGACCGTCGAAGCGCTCGAGACGGGCAAGCCCGTCACCCCGTTCCTGTCGTTCGGCGACAGCGTGCGCATCGAGATGCT
>JAEXTE010000443.1 GCA_023453655.1 Pseudomonadota bacterium | reverse complement strand
CCCTGGGGCTGCGGCACCGGGCGCGCGCGCACCGGGACATGGGTCAGGCCGCGCAGGATGCCCTGCTCGTCGAGCAGCTGGTCCAGGCGCTCGAGCAGCTTGGGGTAGCCCGACATGACGTGCCGGTCGAAGATCCTGTACAGCAGCAGCCGCGAGTCGTGCTCGATGTCGAGCGCCTTGGCCACCGCGCCCATCGCCCGGCAGATCGCGTGCGGGCCCAGCGGCAGGCGCTCGGCGTCGAAGGCCGGGGTGCCCGCCAGTACGCCGAAGCGCTGTCCGAGCAGGTGCAGGGGCAGGTTGGCGCGGCCCTCCTGGCGGCTGGCGATTTCGCGCAGCACCATGCCTTCGTCCATCACCGCCTCGTCGACCAGGCTCAGCCGGCCGAAGCCCTGCTGCGAAGGCCGGCCTTCTTCCTGGGTTGCGGTTGCCGGGGCCGTCGAAGGCGGGGTGCGGATCGCCGCGGTGGCGGCCTCGATCTCGAGGATGAAGCGCGGCACCAGGTCGGCGCGGCTGAGGCGGAACGAGCGCAGCGTGGCCATGTAGCCCGATTCCACGCCAGGATTGCGCGCCTGGTCGGCGAGCCGGAACAGTTCTTCCTCGAACTCGCCGAGCATCATGGCCAGCTGCGGCTCGATGGCATCGGTGACCAGGGTCAGCGCGGCTTCGAGCGCCTTGTGCACGCGGCGCGGCAGTCCGGCGTTGGCGAGCGACCGCGGGGGCGGTGCTGCGTCTTTGGAGGGAGCAGTCGGCATGCGGATGACCGGCCCGGAGGTGCCGGAATACTTACATGCCCGGCGCGGATCGGCCACTTCCCATCGCCGGCCCATCCGCCAGGAACAGGGCGATGACGTCGTTGCCGAAGCGGCGGCCCAGGGCGGTGGGGAGCACGCGGCCCTCGTCCAGGGTCAGCCAGCCACGTTCGACGGCCTGCGCCAGCGGCGCATCGATGGCCGCGGCCGGGAGGCCGCAGCGGACCTCGAAGTCGGCCAGGGCGAAGCCGTCCACCAGCCGCAGCGCGTTGAGCATGAATTCGAACGGCCGCTGCGCGACCGCGACGCGCTCGTCGCCGCCGATCGCGTTCTCCGTGCCGGCAGCGGCCAGCCAGGCGGTGGGATGGCGGACTTTCCAGCGCCGCAGGATCGCCTGCTCCGCGCCGAGGCTGAGCTTGCCGTGGGCGCCGGCGCCGATGCCGAGGTAGTCGCCGTAGCGCCAGTAGTTGAGGTTGTGCGCGCACTGGCGCCCGGGGCGCGCATAGGCCGAGACCTCGTACTGGGCGTAGCCCGCGTCGGCCAGCAGCGCCTGGCAGTGCTCCTGCATGTCCCAGGCCAGGTCCTCATCCGGAATGCCTTCGGGCGGACGCAGGGCGAACATGGTGTTGGGTTCGAGGGTGAGCTGGTAGTGCGAGATGTGCGCCGGCGCCAGCGCCAGGGCGCGTTCGACATCGTGCGCGGCCATGGCCAGCGACTGCCCGGGCAGGGCGTACATCAGGTCGAGATTGAGATTGTCGTAGCCCGCGTCCTGGGCAAGCTTGACCGCCCCTTCCGCGCGCGCCGCGTCGTGGATCCGGCCGAGCCGCTGCAGGCAGCCGTCGTCGAAGCTCTGGATGCCGAAACTGATGCGGTTCACCCCCGCGGCCAGGTAGTCCTCGAAGCGCCCGTGCTCGGCCGTGCCCGGATTGGTCTCCAGGGTGATCTCCAGCCCGGGGGCGAAGCGCAGGCGCGCCGAGGCGCCCTGCAGGAAGCGGTCGATCGCCGCCGCGGGGAACAGGCTGGGCGTGCCGCCGCCGAAGAACACCGAATGCACGGTGCGGCCCCAGGCGAGCGGCAGGTCGTGGTCGAGGTCGGCCAGCAGCGCGTCGACATAGGCCTCGAACGGCAGCGGCCCGCGCGCCTGGTGCGAATTGAAATCGCAGTACGGACACTTGCGCACGCACCAGGGCAGGTGCACGTAGAGCGAGAGCGGCGGCGGGATCAGCTGCATCGGGAATCCGCGGGCCCGGCGGCCGTCAGCGCAGGGCCTCGTGCAGGCGCGCGCGCAGCTGCGCCATCGCCTGGCCACGGTGCGAGATGCGGTTCTTCAGCGCCGGCGCCAGTTCGGCCGCGCTCAGCCCGTGCGCCGGGTCGAGGAAGACGGGGTCGTAGCCGAAGCCCTGCGCGCCGCGCGGCGCATCGAGGATGCGGCCGGTCCAGCTGCCTTCGGCGATCAGGGGCTCGGGATCCCCGGCGTGGCGCAGCAGCACGATCACGCAGCGGAAGCGTGCGCCGCGCCGTTCGGGGGGGACGCCGTCGAGTTCGTGCAGCAGCCGCTCGATGTTGGCGTGCGCATCGCCGTGGCCGCCGGCATAGCGCGCCGAATACAGGCCGGGCGCACCGCCGAGCGCATCGACGCAGAGGCCCGAGTCGTCGGCCAGCGCGGGCAGGCCGGTCGCGCGCGCCGCGTGCCGCGCCTTGAGCAGCGCGTTCTCCACGAAACTCAGCCCGGTCTCCTCGATGTCCTCCACGCCCAGGGTCGCCTGCGGCAGCAGCGCGTGGCCCGCATCGGCCAGCAGGGCGCGGAACTCCGCCAGCTTGCCCGCGTTGCCGCTGGCCAGCACCAGGCGCGCGCTCACCGGCGCGGCTCCAGCAGGTCCCAGCGGTTGCCGTACAGGTCGCGGAACACGGCGACCGTGGCATAGGGCTCGTGGCGCGGCGCTTCCAGGAACTCCACCCCGCGCGACTGCATCGCGGCGTGGTCGCGGGCGAAATCGCCGGTTTCCAGGAAGAAGGCCACGCGGCCCCCGGCCTGGTCGCCGATGCGCGCCCGCTGCGCGGGCTCGCTCGCCCGGGCAAGCAGCAGCGCGCAGCCGGCGTCATCGGCAGGCGCAACCACGACCCAGCGCTTGCCGTCGCCCAGCACGGCGTCCTCGCGCAGCACGAAGCCGAGTGCGCGCGTGTACCAGGCGATGGCCTCGTCGTAGTCGGCCACCAGCACGGTGACCAGCGACAGTCGCCGGCTCACTGCTGCGCCAGCGCCGCCTGCTGGGCGGCGAACAGTTCGCCGATGCCGAGTTCGGCCAGCGCCAGCAGCGCGTCGAGCTCGTCGCGGCGGAAGGCGTGGCCCTCGGCCGTGCCCTGCAGTTCGATGAAGCCGCCGCCGTCGTTCATCACCACGTTCATGTCGGTGTCGCAGGCGCTGTCCTCGGCATAGTCGAGGTCGAGCACGGGCACGCCGCGGTAGACGCCCACCGACACCGCTGCCACCGCGCCGAACACCGGGTCGCGGCTGATCTCGCGCCGCTGCTGCAGCCAGCGCACCGCGTCCACCAGGGCCACGTAGGCGCCGGTGATGGCGGCGGTGCGGGTGCCGCCGTCGGCCTGCAGCACGTCGCAGTCCAGGGTGATGGTGCGTTCGCCGAGCGCGCCGCGATCCACGCAGGCGCGCAGGGTGCGGCCGATCAGGCGCTGGATCTCGAGCGTGCGTCCGCCCTGCTTGCCGCGGGAGGCCTCGCGGTCGCTGCGGGTATGGGTGGCGCGCGGCAGCATGCCGTACTCGGCCGTGACCCAGCCCTCGCCCTTGCCGCGCAGGAAGCCCGGCACCTTGTTGTCGACGCTGGCCGTGCACAGCACGCGCGTCTGGCCGAAGCAGACCAGTACCGAGCCCTCCGCGTGGCGCGTGTAGCCGCGCTCGATGCGGACCTCGCGCATCTGGTCGGGCGCGCGGCCGCTGGGGCGGGCAATGCTCATGTACGGGATTTCCGGCAGAAAACGGGGCGCCAGATTACCATTGCCTCCCCTGACGCACGGGATGCCCGATGTCGATCCGCAGCATGACCGCCTACGCCTCGGGCGAGCGCAACACCCCGTGGGGCACGCTCGGCTGCGAGCTGCGCGCGGTGAACCACCGCTTCCTGGAACTGGGCGTGCGCCTGCCGGACGAGCTGCGCGCGCTGGAGCCGGCGCTGCGCGAACGCGTGGGCGGCCGCGTGTCGCGCGGCAAGGTCGACCTCACGCTGCGCCTGCGCGCGACCGGCTCGGCGGTCTCGCTGCAGGTCGACGATGCCCTGGTGTCGCGCCTGGGCGAGCTGGCGGCCGGGCTGCGCGGGCCGTTTCCCGACCTGCGCGTGGGCCTGGTGGAGCTGCTGCAGTTCCCGGGCGTGCTGCAGTCGCAGGCCGCCGACCCGGCCGAACTGCAGGTGCAGGCGCTGGCGCTGCTGGACGCGGTGCTGGACGAGTTCGTGGCCGCGCGCGAACGCGAGGGCGGCAAGCTGGTCGCGGCCATCCTGGAGCGCGTGGACGGCATCGAGCGCATCGCCGGCGAGGTGCGCGGCCTGGTCCCGGCGATCCGGGACGCGCAGCGGGCGCGGTTGCAGGCGCGCCTGGCCGAACTTGCCCAGGGCGCGGACCCGGCGCGGGTCGAGCAGGAACTGGTGCTGTCGCTGCAGAAGCTCGACGTGGACGAGGAGCTCGACCGGCTGGCCAGCCACGTCGACGAGATCCGGCGCGTGTTCCGGCAGAAGGAGCCGGTCGGCCGGCGCCTGGATTTCCTGCTGCAGGAGTTCAACCGCGAGGCCAACACGCTGGGATCCAAGTCGGTTGATGCCCGCACCAGCAATGCGGCGGTCGAACTGAAGGTGCTGATCGACCAGATCCGCGAGCAGGTGCAGAACATCGAATAGCGGGCGCGGCCGGCGCCCGCCGCGTACAATGCCCGGCCCGGACCGTCAGAACCCGCTGATGCGCGGAACCCTCTTCATCGTCGCGGCGCCCTCGGGCGCGGGCAAGTCCAGCATCGTCAACGCCTGCCTGGCGCGCGACCGCAACATCTGCCTGTCGGTGTCGTTCACCTCGCGCGGGCCGCGCCCGGGCGAGCGGCACGCCGAGCACTACCACTTCATCACCGCCGACGAGTTCAAGGCGATGATCCGCGCCGGGGACTTCTTCGAGTACGCCGAAGTCCACGGCGACTGGAAGGGCACCGCCCGCCAGTCGGTGGAGCCGCAGCTGGCCGCGGGCCGCGACGTGCTTCTGGAGATCGACTGGCAGGGCGCGCAGCAGGTGAAGGCACAGGTGCCGGACGCGGTCAGCGTGTTCATCCTCCCGCCGTCGCGCGCCGCGCTCGAGGAGCGCATGCGCAAGCGCGGCCAGGACAGCGACGAAACGATCGCCCGGCGCATGGCCAATGCGCGCGAGGAGATGTCGCACCATGACGAGTTCGACTACGTCATCGTCAACGAGGACTTCGACACCGCGGTGGACGAGATGTGCGCGATCTTCCTGGCCAGCCGCCTGCGGCGGAGCCTGCAGGTGCGGCGGCATGCCGGCCTGATCGGGGCGCTGCTGGCCGAGGACTGAGCCGATCCGGTCCCGCCACGGCTGCGCAGGCGCTGCAAACCGCCCCGTCGCGAGCCTAACTTGCTGATTTCAATGGGGGCGGCTTGATTCTTGCCGCCCGTTTGCCTAGACTTCCCGGTTCTCCCCAACACTGAGCGACGGCCGCCGCGCCGCCGGAGACTTATGGCCCGCATCACCGTTGAAGATTGCCTGCAAGTGGTCGACAACCGCTTCGAGCTCGTCATGATGGCCGCCAAGCGCGCCCGCCAGCTCGCCAACGGCGTCGATCCGCAGATCGACAATGCCGAGGCGCAGGACAAGCCGACCGTGCTGGCGCTGCGCGAGATCGCCGCGCGCCGCATCGACCAGCCGTTCATCGACGCCGTCGACAAGGCCGAGCGCGAGCGCAAGGAGCGCGAAGCGCTGGAGTGGGCCGCCGCCGAAGTGGTCGCCGGCGACGACGACATGAAGGGCGACGATCTGTAAGAACGCCTTGCGGGATCCGCGATGGATCTTCCCGCTGGCGTTTCCGGCGAGGCCCCGCTCCGGCGGGGCCTTCGCGTTTGCGCGCTTTGCCGGGGCGCCCCTATTCCCCATTCGACCCCTTCCAATTAGGCTCGCGGGATGACGTCCGGTGTTCCCGCCCTGATCCAGCCCGTGCCTTCGTCCGAGGAGGACGTGCCGGACTACGTGCGCGAGTTCGAGCGCGCCGCCGGATACCTGCCCGAGGACCAGCGCGCCCTGCTGCGGCGCGCCTGGGCGGTGGGCGCGGCGGCCCACGAGGGACAGACGCGCAAGTCGGGCGAGCCCTACATCACCCACCCGGTCGCGGTGGCGAAGGTGCTGGCCGACCAGAAGGTGGACGTGGAGACCTTGGTCGCGGCGATCCTGCACGACACGATCGAAGACACCCCGCTGACCCGCGAGCAGCTCGCAGGCGAGTTCGGCGAGACCGTGGCCGAACTGGTCGACGGCGTCACCAAGCTCGACAAGCTGAGCTTCAGCAGCCGCCAGGAGGCGGCGGCGGAAAGCTTCCGCAAGATGATGCTGGCGATGGCGCGCGACCTGCGCGTGATCCTGATCAAGCTCAGCGACCGCCTGCACAACATGCGCACGCTCGGCGCGCAGCCGGGGCCGGCGCGCGAGCGCATCGCGCGCGAGACGCTCGAGATCTACGCGCCCATCGCCCAGCGCCTGGGCATGAACCTGATCAAGGCCGAACTGCAGGATCGCGGCTTCCACGCCCTGCATCCGCTGCGCCACCTGATCCTGGAAAAGCACATCCGCGGCCAGCCGATGCTGCGGCGCGAGGCGATGGCCAAGATCGAGGCGCAGCTGGCCCAGCGCCTGACCAGCGAAGGGCTCAAGTACCGCCTGGTGAGCCGGGTCAAGTCGCCCTGGAGCATCTACAGCAAGATGCGCAGCGAGGGAAAGACCTTCGCCCAGGTGATGGACGTGTTCGGCTTCCGCATCGTGCTCACCTCGGTCGCCGACTGCTACCACGCGCTCGGCGTGGCCCACTCGGTCTACAAGCCGCTGGACGGCCGCTTCCGCGACTTCATCGCCATTCCCAAGGCCAACGGCTACCAGTCGCTGCACACGGTGCTGTTCGGTCCCTACGGTTCGCCGATCGAGGTGCAGATCCGGACCGAGGAGATGGACCTGATCGCCGAACGCGGCATCGCCGCGCACTGGGCCTACAAGCACGGGATGGCGACCAGCGGCGCGCAGGCGCGCGCGCACTCGTGGATCGCGAACCTGCTCGAATCCCAGCGCGCCACCGGGTCGTCGCTGGAGTTCCTCGAGAACGTCAAGGTCGACCTGTTCCCCGACGAGGTCTACCTGTTCTCGCCCAAGGGCGACATCCTGTCGCTGCCGCGCAATTCCACCGCGCTCGACTTCGCCTACAC
>JAEXTE010000441.1 GCA_023453655.1 Pseudomonadota bacterium | reverse complement strand
CGATGTCCTTGGCGCGGAAGCGCTCCAGTTGCGGACTGCCCGCCGCGGCGCGGTAGCCGTCCGCGGTGACGTACCAGATCGCGTCCTGGCCCGCGGCCATGCGGGCGATGTAATCGTCCAGCGACACCGTGCGCGTATCGCCCTCGCCCTTGGTCGATGCGAAGCGCAGCAGTTTCGCGATCCGCTCGCGGCTGCCCGGGTCCTCGACGATGCCCTCCTTGAGCGTGTTGCCGAAGGCCTTGATGAAGGCGGCGAACTTCTCCGGCTCGTCGCGCGAGAGCTTTTCGACCAGGTCCAGCACGCGCTTGACACAGGCGCCGCGGATGCGCTCGAGCTGGCGGTTCTGCTGCAGGATCTCGCGGCTGACGTTGAGCGGCAGGTCGTCGGCGTCGACCACGCCGCGCACGAAGCGCAGGTAGTTGGGCAGCAGTTCCTCGGCCGCGTCCATGATGAAGACGCGCTTGATGTAGAGCTTCAGGCCCTTGCGCTCGTCGCGCCCGCCCATCATCAGGTCGAAAGGCGGCTGCGAGGGGATGTAGAGCAGGGTGGCGAAGCTCTGGCTGCCCTCGACGCGGTTGTGCGACCAGGCCGCGGCGTCGTTGAAGTCGTGGCCGAGCGACTTGTAGAAGTTCTGGTACTCCTCGTCCGCGATCTCAGACTTGGGCCGCGTCCACAGCGCTGAGGCGTCGTTGGCGGTTTCCCACCCGGCTTCGGCATCGGCCGCGGCCTCTTCCCCGTCGCCAGCGGGCGGCGCCTCCTTCGGCATGCGGATCGGAAAGGCGACGTGGTCGGAGTACTTGCGCACCAGCGCGCGCAGCTTCCAGCCGTCGAGGAACTCGTCCTCGCCCTCCTTCAGGTGCAGCACCACGGTGGTGCCGCGCGCCTCGATCGTGGCGGGCTCGAGCGTGTACTCGCCGCGGCCGTCGCTTTCCCAGCGCACGCCGGCGTCGGCCGGATCGCCGGCGCGGCGGGTGAGCACGGTGACCCGGTCGGCGACCACGAAGGCCGAATAGAAACCCACGCCGAACTGCCCGATCAGGCGCGCATCGGCCTTCTGTTCGCTGCCCAGCGCCTCCAGGAAGCGGCGGGTGCCCGAGCTGGCGATGCTGCCGATGTTGGCCACCACCTCCTCGCGCGACATGCCGATGCCGGTGTCGCGGATGGTGATCGTGCGCGCGTCCTTGTCCCAGCTCACGTCGATGCGCAGTTCGGCCTCGCCGGCCACCAGGTCGGGCTGGGCGATCGACTCGAAGCGCAGCTTGTCGCAGGCGTCCGAGGCGTTGGAGATCAGCTCGCGCAGGAAGATCTCCTTGTGCGAGTACAGCGAATGCGTCACCAGGTGCAGGACCTGGGCCACTTCGGCTTCGAACTTGCGGGTCTCGGGGGTCGCGGTCATGGGCGGATTCCGTGCAGGGACTGTGCAGCGGCCGGATATGCGTACGCCCGCGGGTATTTCAAGCGTGGTTCCGGCGCCTCAGGGTGCGCCGGCCGCGGCCTGGTCCACCCCCGGCGTGAACCAGAACGGGATCCTGTATTCGCGACGGCGCAGCGGGCCGCTTTCGCCGCCTTCCGCATTCCATTCCAGATGCAGCCGGTGCAGGCCGGGGCGCAGGCCGGAGACTTCGATGTAGCCGAGCAGGCCGCGCATGCCGAGGTCGCGCCGTTCGGTCGCGATGAACTCGTCCAGCACCACCGGCACACCGTCCAGGGTTACCGACCACATGGACGCCAGGCAGGCCTGACCGGCGCTCGCGGCCTCGGCGCCGGGCGCCTCGTTGCGGCCGCGGTGCAGGCCGGCGCAGCGCTCGCGGGCGAGCGGGTTGTCGCGCTGCGGCCGGTGCGGAATGAACAGGCGCAGGTGGGTGTCGGACACGCGGTCGGCCGGGATCATCGGATAGAACGCCATCCGGTCGCCGTCGCCGCGCAGCGACTCGTAGTGCGCGCCCAGCATGCCGTGGTCCACCGCCTCGGCGGTCAGCACCTCGTAGCTGTCGAACAGCGACAGCCGCGCCGAGTCCATGATCAGCACCACGCTCGAGGCCATGGCCAGCACGAACACGGCGATGTAGACCACCATGAACCCGCGGCCGGGCAGGTTGCTCTGCAGGGTGAACTGCACCGCCGAGATCAGGCGCTGCGGGAAGATCCAGCCCAGCACGCGCAGCAGGCGCTCGGTCAGGCGGCGCAGCCGTCGGGCCGGCCGGCCGGCGGCTTCGCGCCTGGCGACGATGCGGTCGAGCAGCACTGGCATCATGCCGACCGCGAGGAACAGGACGTATCCCACGCCGATGGCGATGAAGGTGGCGCGTTCGCGCTCTTCGAACAGTCCGCCGACCAGGCCGCAGAGCAGCAGCCCCAGGCTGGCCTGCAGGCCGACCCAGACCAGCAGCAGCGCAACCAGCGTCGTCATCGCGAACAGGATCGAGGCGGCGCGGTCGACGCGGTCGATGGTCTGGCCGAGGTCGCCGACCTGGCGCTGGTACCAGGGCCGGGTGACGCTGCCCATCATCGGCACGCGATCCCAGCGGATGCCCTCCGGGAAGGTCGATTTCAGGCCGATCAGGCCCACCCAGTAGGCGCGGATGGCGAGATGGGCCAGGAAGGCGAACCCCAGCGCATAGCCCAGCCCCACGCCTACCTGGAAGCCGAAGCGCAGGGCAAGGTCGAGCGCGCCGTCGACGTGGATGCTGGCACGCACCCAGGCGTCGAACACGCGCGCGGGCAGGGTGAGCAGGGCGAAGGCGAACAGGCCCGAGACCAGAAGTTCGAGCTCGTCGGTGCGCTCGCGAAGACGCTCGAAGGCGATGCGGCTGGTCGGCGCTGCGGCGCTGTCCTGTGCCGCGGGCGCGGAGTCCGGTTGGTCCATCGATCTCCCCCTTGGGTGGACGCAGTCTAGCGGCCGCCCGCCAAGGCTGCAGTCGCAGCTGCTAGGCTGCGGACATGGCCCGTTCCCCGCTTCTCCGCTGCAAGGCCCGGCTGCTGCGCCCCGCCGCACCGGCGGATGCGGACTGGAGCTTCCTCCTGCTGCCCGCCGCGACCAGTGCCCGCCTGCCGTCCCGCGGCATGGTGAGCGTGGAAGGCCGTTTCGCCGGCCAGCCCTTCCAGGCCACGCTGTCGCCCGACGGAAAAGGCGGCCACTGGCTGCGGGTGGAAGCCGCCCTGCGCGAGGCGGCGGGCGTGGCGGTCGGCGACACCGTCGCGCTCGCGTTCGCGCCGATGGCGGAGGAGCCGGAGCCGACGCTGCCGCCGGACCTGGCCGCGGCGCTCGAAGCGCATCCGGCCGCCCGCCACACCTGGGACGACATCACCGCGGTCGCGCGCCGCGACTGGATCCACTGGATCGGCTCGGGCAAGCGGGCCGACACCCGGGTCAAGCGCATCGCCACCGCCTGCGACATGCTCGCCTCCGGCAAGCGCCGCGCCTGCTGCTTCGACCGTTCGGGCATGTACAGCGGGTCGCTGTCGGCGCCGGAAGCGGCCGGGTAGGCGGGCCCGGCGCCCGGCTGCGCGTCCGCCCGCCGGTCACGCGCCCAGCCAATTGGCGCCCGGTCCGCGCCGAGGGAGGGGCAAGGAGTCGAGCGCAGCGACCCGCGTTTCAGCAGGGGATGGACGGGAAGGCCGGCATTGCCGCTCACACGCCCTGTCGCAGCCGACCAAGGTAGTACGCCGCCGGCCACTGCCGCAGCGCGCGCGGGACTGACCAGTACAGCCGCGGCGCCCAGCGGCGGAAGCGCTGCCAGCGGCGCTCGTCGCGTTCGCTCCATGCAAATCCGAACAGCTCGCGCAGCCGCGGCGGCATCAGGCCGCGGGTGACGAAGCGCTGCAGGGGCATGGCCGGGCGCAGGTACCAGGGGGCGTGGCGCGCGTCGAGCACGGCATGCATGTAGTCGCGCACCTGCGCATCGACGCTCAGTCGCTCCAGCTGCGTCGACCACCAGCGCTCGAACGCGTCCACGTCGGGCGGCCACTGCTCGTCGCCCACCTGCAGCGTGCGGCCGAAGGCCCAGGCCTCGCGGTACATCGCCTCGCGGTCGGCCGGCGCCACCGGCCCGGCGAATAGCGCGTGCACGTCCAGCGCGCCGCGGTAGAGCGTGGCCG
>JAEXTE010000416.1 GCA_023453655.1 Pseudomonadota bacterium | reverse complement strand
CACCTCGGCCCTCCCCCGCAGGCAGGGGAGGGAGCCCGGCGGCCCGCTGGGACCTTCGATGCCACGTCGCGCAACGCGCCTCAGCGGCCAGCGCGCAGCGCTTCGAGGATCCGGGTTCCGGCGCGGCCGTCGGCGGGCTGCAGGCCCAGGCGCTGCTGTTCGTCGCGGATCGCCCGGCGGGTGGCGGTGCCGATCATGCCGTCGACCTCGCCGATGGCGTGGCCGCGCGCCAGCAGCAGGGTCTGCAGTTCGCGCCGCTGGGCGCGCGACAGCCCGGGATCGTCGGTCGGCCAGGGCGTGGCCAGGCCGCTGCCGCCGCGCAGGCGGTCGGCCAGCGTCGCGATCGCCAGGGCGTAGCTTTCGGCGGCGTTGTAGGAATAGATCGCGTCGTAGTTGCGGAACACCAGGAACGCAGGACCCGCCTTGCCCGCCGGCAGCAGGATCGCGCTACGCGCATCGGATGGGGCGATCGCGCTGCCGTCCACGCGCACCACGCCGCGCGCGACCCAGTCCGACAGCGGGCGGCGGCTGGTGCGTCCGGCCAGCGACGTGTCGAAGGCGGCCGGCAGCTTCACCTCGTAGCCCCAAGGGCGGCCGCTCTGCCAGCCGGCCTGCTTGAGGTAGTTGGCGGTCGAGGCCAGCGCATCGGGAACGCTGTTGACCAGGTCGCGGCGGCCATCGCCGTCGCCGTCCACCGCGATGCGCGCGTAGGTGGTCGGCATGAACTGGGTATGCCCGAACGCGCCCGCCCAGGAACCGGTGATGCCCGGATCGCGCAGGTCGCCGTCGTGCAGCAGTTTCAGCGTGGCCAGGAACTCGCCGCGGAAGAATTCCTGGCGCCGGCCGAAGCACGAGAGCACCGACAGCGACTGCAGCAGCGGACGCTTGCCCGATACGCGCCCGTAGTCGCTCTCCACGCCCCACACCGCGACCACCGTTTCCGGATCGACACCGTACGTCGCGGACACCGTCGCCAGCAGGTCGCGGTGCTGCTCGAGCATGGCGCGGCCGTCGGTCACGCGCTGGTCGTCGACCAGGCCGGCGAGATAGTCCCAGATCGGCGTGGTGAACTCGGGCTGCGCATCGAGCAGGTCGAGCACGCTGCGGTCCGCCGTCACCCCGGCCATGTAGCGGTCGAAGGCATCGCCGGGGATGCCGCGCGCGATCGCCTGCGCGCGCAGCCGGCCGGCGACGCAGGCGTCGTACCCCGGATCGGCGGGGGCGGCCGTTGCCTGCGGCTGAGCAGGCGACGGCGTCGCGCCAGGGGCCTGGGTGGGGGCGGGTTGTTGCGCAATGGCCTGCGCGCCCGGCAGGGCACAGGCGAGGACGAGGACCTTCAGTCGGAACATCGCAGCGCACCGGATCGGGGAGAGGCGAGCATAGCCGCGCCCGCGTGGACGGCCGGCAACCGGCGAACGCCGCTTGGCACGGGATTCATGACGGCGCGCGACACGCGATGCGGTGTCGCGGCCGCCGTGTGTCGTCGCATCGCCTCTTCGACGAATCCACATGGGCGCATCGGCCCGCGCGCCCTCGTCTGGACCGTGGCGGCGCGCCGGGCCGGCGGGCGGTCCGGCGGCTTGCGGCCTGCGGTCACCGGGGTCCGTCGAGGCCGCCCCAGGCCAATGCCCTCAACCCCCGACCGCGTCCAGGTAGAACCAGTGCCCGTCCTCGCGCAGGAAGCGGCTGCGCTCGCGCATGCGCACCACGCTGCCGCCGCCGATGCGGTAGCGCGCCACGAACTCGACCTCCGCGCTGTCGGGGCCAGTGGCCACGTGGCGCAGCACCTCCAGCCGGAGCCAGGCGGGGCGCGGCTCGTCGAAGGCGAGCGCGTGCGGCCGCGTCGAGCGGTGCCAGCTGCGCAGCAGGTAGTCGGCGTCCTCGCGCACGTAGGCGCTGTAGCGCGAGCGCATCAGCGCCTGCGCGTCCGCCGCCGGCACGCCGGCATGCAGGGGCCCGCAGCAGTCGTCGTAGTCGCGACCGGTGCCGCAGGGGCAGGCGCCCATCAGCGGCGGCCGCCGGTCTCGATGAAGCGCAGGAACTCGGCGCGCGTGCGCGCGTCCTCGCGGAAGCTGCCCAGCATGGTCGAGGTGACCATGCTCACGCCCCGCTTGTGCACGCCGCGCGTGGTCATGCACTCGTGGCTGGCGTCGACCACCACGCCCACGCCCAGCGGCGCCAGCGCGCGCCGGATGCAGCCGGCGATCTGCGCGGTCATCTTCTCCTGCACCTGGAAGCGTTTGGCATAGGCCTCCACCACCCGCGCCAGCTTGCTGATGCCCACCACCTTGCCGTCGGGCAGGTAGCCCACGTGCACGCGGCCGATGATCGGCGCCATGTGGTGCTCGCAATGGCTCTCGAACTCGATGTCGCGCAGCACGATCATCTCGTCGTAGCCGGCCACCTCCTCGAAGGTGCGCGCCAGGTATTCGTCCGGATCGAGCGCGTAGCCGCTGAACCATTCGCCATAGGCCTTGACCACGCGCTTGGGCGTGTCCAGCAGGCCCTCGCGCCCCGGGTCCTCGCCGGCCCAGCGCAGCAGGGTGCGCACGGCGTCCTCGGCCTGCGCGCGCGATACGCCGTGGCGGGCGTCGTCGGATTCGTTCACGGGCAGGCTCCTGGCGGCTCGATCGCGGGCCGCACATGGTAGCGCGGCCGCCGCGGGGCGACCCGGTCAGTAGCCGCCGTCGCGGTAGCGCAGGATGCGCTCGCCCCCGTCGTCCAGCACGCGCAGTTCGGCATGGCCGCCGCTGCGCGAGGGCAGCACCTCGAGGCCGCGCACGTCGCGCAGGCGGCCCAGCAGGCGCCGCCCCTGCGAACCCTCGGCATAGATCCACCAGTCCGCCAGGCCGTCGCGGCGCAGGCAGGAATGGCGACCCTCGACCAGCCAGTCGGCGCGGCCGTCGTCGTCCAGGTGCACGCGCCGCGCGCTCACCCAGTCCTCGTTGAAGCCGCTGCGCCCCGCGCCGGCGTCCGCGTGCGGACAGTCGAGCACGCGCTCGTCGGTCTGCAGGGCGCGCACGATGTCGGCG
>JAEXTE010000384.1 GCA_023453655.1 Pseudomonadota bacterium | reverse complement strand
CCACGGCGGCGACCCGGACACGCGCAACGCCAACGACGAGGCGCTGCTGTTCCACGCCTACATCCACGGCAACCAGTGGCGGAACGTGCAGCTGCTGGTGGAGCGGGGGGCGGATGTGAATGCCGACATCTTTGCCGGATCCACGATCCTCGACACCTATGCATCGATGGGCGGATTCGAGATGACCTACTGGCTCCTCGAGCATGGGGCGGATCCCGCTCTGATCTATCGATACGGGCGGCCGGAAACCCGACCCGACTCGCATGCCATCGAGGCGATCTTCTGGCACCCCGGCTCCCCCGAACAGCCCGAGTGGCAGCGGCATTGTCAGCAGAGACTGCTGGCCGATGGGCATGTACGGCCGCCGATGCCCGAGCATTACCGTCTTATGCGGGAAAGACTGGGCATGCCATTTCGTGAGCGGGACATTCCACTGCTCTGACCATCGCCTGGACAAGGAAAGTCGGCATGGATGATCACTACAGGCAACGACGTGACTTGCTGTTGCAACTGGAGCTGGCAGGCGAACCGGAACTGTCTGCCCGGGCGACTCGTCTCAGGGAGCTCTATCACGCTCGCGAGATCGCAGGGATTTCCCTGGACTCTTACGACGCGGCTCGCGGGGTCGGCCAGCCCGAAGCTGCCTGGAAGAGGGCAAGCGAAGATCCCGGGTTGTTGCGTAGCTGGGCGCCCGGACTTGGACTGGAAGAAAACCAGCTGCGCGCCATGCTGCGACCGGAGAACTCAGGATTCCGGGCAGAAATATATCTGCCCGATCCAGAGATACTTGGCCCGGGATTCAAGCCGACGCTGGTATTCAAGGGATCGGGGGGCGAGGTTGCGGGCGCTGACGGACGGCTTCGCGACACGACCATCGAAGATTTCTTCGGGAACAACTTTCCCCAGTCGCTCGGCATGCAAACCGATTACTACGACCGCGCGATGACTATCGCGATGCTGCTCAAGCGCGCTGGCCTGGATTTCGAGATCGGTGGGCACAGCCTCGGGGCGGGCAAGGCCAGCGCTGCTTCAGCCATTACCGGCATGCGGGCAGTCACCTTCAATGCCGCAGGTCTGCATCCCGGAACCGCACTCCGGTTCGCCAAACAAAATGGCAACATGCCGTTGTTTGACACCGACAAGTTCGTCACCGCCTGGCAAGTCAAGGGCGATCTCCTCAACGACGGCGTCCAGGGCGATCTGGCCAACCTGGGCGCGCTGGATCGGCATCGCCTCGGGAGCCTGCTGGCCGATACCGCGGGCGTGCTGCGCAAGGTGCCCGAGGCGCGGCAAGTGCTGGAGCGCGAGCTGATGCCCAACGTGTCCGACGCGTCGCAGCCGGCGATGCGCGAGTTCCTCGACCGGCTCGAACAGGGCGGCGGCGCCAGGCTGCTGCGCGACCTGCCGCAGGCGGCTGGCATGCGCAAGCCGCCACTGCCGGCAATGGCCTCGGTGGACGGGGTACTGGTGCATCGCGAGCACGCCGCCTCGATCGCCGGGCTGCACAAGCTGGCCTCGCCGCTGCTCACGACCCTGGCATCGGCGGCGCGCGGCGCCGCCGCGGGCAGTTCGGTGGGACAGGTGGTCGCGGCCGGCGGGCGCCTCGGCGATCGCGGGCTCGACCTGGGCGGGGACGGCGTTCGCCGTGCCCTGGGGCAGGCGGGGACGTTCGCCGCGGAGGGCTATCGCAGCGGTGGCATCACGTTCGCGCACGGCATGCGCGGCACCGGCGAGCTGGCGGCGCAGTGGCGGGAACTGGGCGCAGCCCTGGAAGCGGGCGTCCACGAGGGCCGGAGCTGGCTGCAGGCACGACAGGGCGAGGCGGTGGCAGGCGCCTGGCGCGCACTGGGCGCAGTAGCGGGCGGGGTCTCGCCGCGGACGCGACGCGAACTCGAGGAGCGGGGCGAGGCCAGCGTTGAACGCGCTGCGGCCCTGGCTGCGCAGGCACGGCTCGAGGCGGAACAGGCGCGGGCACAGGGCCAGGCGTCGGCCGGCACGATCCGCCTGGCGGCGCAGTCGATCGGCGATGCGGCGGAGGCCCGCACCCGCGAAA
The DNA here is from genome assembly GCA_023453655.1 of Pseudomonadota bacterium. Taxonomy (GTDB): domain Bacteria; phylum Pseudomonadota; class Gammaproteobacteria; order Xanthomonadales; family Xanthomonadaceae; genus Luteimonas; species Luteimonas composti. The sequence goes on along the minus strand of JAEXTE010000384.1, from coordinate 8,340 downwards.
ACGGCGAGCAGGTGAAGCTGCGGCTGGCGGTCGCAGGGACCGTGGCCGATGCGGTGCTCGATGCCAGCGGCGACCGCATCGGGGCGATCACTGCCCGCGCGCCCCTGTCCGGCGCGGCGCTGGGGGGCACCACCGGCCTGCTGGTGGGTGGCGCGGTGGCGTATCGCCCCGGGTCTCCCTGGACCGGCTACGACGTGCAGGGGACGGTTCGCCTGGCGAGGGAGGCCGGTCCGGCGCTGCAGGAGGCGCTGCAGCGCCATGGCATGGCGAGCGCCATGATCCCGAGCCTCGATGGCGAGATCGCCCGGCAGGAACAGGCCGCACGCGCGCTGCTCGATGCCCGACGGCGCGGGGGCGCGCGGATCGAGCGCCCGCTTCTGCACACCGGCGAGTCGGGCCAGGCGCTGGACCGCTTCCTGGAAGCGCTCAAGTCGAGCGACGCCGGGCGCATCTCCGCCGCGTCGGCGGCGATGCTCGAGACGCCGCAGGCGCGCGGCTGGTTGCGGGACGGGCAGCAGCGGCTCGATGCGCTGCAGTCGCGCCAGGCGCCGGCCCCGGCGGTCGAACAGGAGGCCCGCCAGACGGACGACGCCGTGCTGGCGCGCTAGCGGAAGGCGGGCGGGCCTGCGCCGGGTCCCGAGCGCCCGCCATGGTCATCGCCACGCCGCGGCCGGGATCGTTCCTTCAATCCGCGTCCGCCGCCTCGATCAGCGGCAGCAGCGCCGGCCAGACGTGGTCGAGCAGCTTGTCCTGGGCCTCGATCGTCGGATGCAGGTTGTCGTCCTGGAATGCGTCGCGGTCGAGCGCGATGGGTTCGAGCAGGAACGGCAGCAACCCCGTGCCGAACAGCTTGGCGAGGTCGCTGTAGTTGCGCTCGAACCCGCGCGTGTAGTCCTCGCCGAGGTTGGGCGGCATGCGCATGCCCACCAGCAGCACCTCCGCGCCCACGTGCTGCGAGGCACCGATCATGCGCGCCAGGTTGCGGCGCGCCTCGCGCAGCGGCAGGCCGCGCAGGCCGTCGTTGGCGCCCAGCGCGATCACGACCACCTCCGGACGATGGCGCAGCACCTCGCCGACGATGCGGGAAGCGCCGCCCGCGGTGGTCTCGCCGCTGATGCTGGCATTGACCACCCGCCAGCCGGGCCGGTCCTTCGCAAGCCGCTCGCCTAGCCGCGATACCCAGCCCTCGTGGGCGGCCATGCCGTAGCCTGCCGAGAGCGAATCGCCCATCACCAGCACGGTACGGGCCTGCGGTGCGGCCGTCGGGGCGGGCTGCGCGAAGGCCGGCAGCAGCGCCAGCAGCAGGAGTAAACCGATGGCCCATTGCATCCCGCGGAGCCAGCCGCCATAAGGACCGTGACGTGCCGGCGTTTGTCCTCGGTTCGCGCGTTGCCGGACACGCTGGCCGGCAATGCGCTGCGCCGGCAGGCCCTGCGTCCTCGTACGGGCCGCGTCGTGCCGCCGCTGCGGCAACGCCGCCGGTGTCGTGCCGTCACCGCCAAGCTGCTGCATCGAACCTCCTCGTCCGTCGTGCGCATCGCGCCTGCGGTCCACGATAACCAATCCGGAATGAACATGGCCGACGCCCCCGCGCCCCACGCCGCCGCCGCCCCCGCCCCCGATTCCGCCCCCCCCGCATCTCCCTCCGCCGCGCCGGCCCTGCGCGGGCAGGCGCTGGGCAAGTGCGTGTCCCTGCCCTCGGGCCCGTTGACGATCCTCGACGGCGTCGGCTTCGACGTCGCGCGCGGGGAGGTGGTCGCCATCGTCGGCGCCTCCGGGTCGGGCAAGAGCACCCTGCTGTCGCTGCTGGCCGGGCTCGACACGCCGAGCGACGGCTCGGTGGAACTCGACGGCGAGCCGATCTCGCGCCTGGACGAGGACGGTCGCGCGCGGGTGCGCGGCGACCGGGTCGGTTTCGTGTTCCAGAACTTCCAGCTGCTGCCCTCGCTGACCGCGCTGGAGAACGTGAGGCTGCCGCTGGAGCTGCGCGGCGACGCCGATGCGGACGGACCGGCCCGCGCGATGCTGGGCAAGGTCGGCCTCGGCGAGCGCCTCGGCCACTATCCGAAGCAGCTCTCGGGCGGCGAGCAGCAGCGCGTGGCGCTGGCGCGCGCGTTCGTGACGCGGCCTTCCCTGCTGTTCGCGGACGAACCCACCGGCAACCTCGACACCAATACCGGACAGGCCATCATCGAAACGCTGTTCGCGATGAATGCCGATGCCGGCACCACCCTGGTGCTGGTCACCCACGACGACCATCTGGCCGCGCGCTGCCACCGCATCCTGCGCCTGGACGGCGGGCGCCTGGTCGGCGACGGGCGCGGGTGAGGCCATGAGGACGCTCACGCTCGCCTGGCGCCAGCTGCGCCGCGACCTGGCCGCCGGCGACATCCGCATCCTGTTCGCCGCGCTGGTACTGGCGGTGGTGGCGGTGACCTCGGTCGGGTTCGTCACCGACCGCGCCGGCCGCGCGCTGGCGATGGAAGCCAACCGCCTGCTCGGCGGCGACGCGCTGGTGCGCGGCGATGCGCCCATCGTCGGGGCGATCGACGAGGCCGCCAGCGCGGCGGGCCTGCGGCGCACGCAGACGGTCGAGCTCGACAGCATGATCCGCGTCGGCAGCGGCGCCGATGCGCAACTGCGGCTGGGCGACCTGCGCGCGCTGGGCGAAGGATTCCCGCTGCGCGGCAGCTTCCGCATCGTCGATGGCGAGGGCGTGGAGCGCGATGCCGCCGGCGTGCCCGACCCCGGCACGCTGTGGCTCAGTCGTGCCGGCGCCGACACGCTCGGCGCGCGCGTGGGCGATCGCGTCGGCATCGGCACGCGCGAGTTCCGGCTCCCCGCGCTGGTGACGCAGGAGCCGGACGCGTCGATCGACTATTTCAACGTCGCGCCGAAGGCCTTCCTCAACCTCGGCGACCTGGCGTCCACCGGGCTGGTGCAGGAAGGAAGCCGGATCCGCTACCGGCTGGTGGTAGCGGGCGATGCGTCGGCGGTGGAAGCCTTCGCCGCGGTGGCGCGCGAGAATCTCGCCCGCGGCCAGCGCATCGAGACGATCACCGATGCGCGCCCGGAAGTGCGTTCCGCGCTGGATCGCGCCGGCCGCTTCCTCGGCCTGGCCGCGCTGGTGTCGGTGGTGCTGGCGGCGGTGGCGGTCGCCATGGCCGCGCGCCGCCACAGCGAGCGGCACCTGTCGGGCGTGGCGGTGATGCGCTGCCTCGGCGCGCAGCAGCGCACCCTGGTGGGGATCCATGTCGGGGAACTGCTGCTGCTGGGCCTGATCGCCTGCACCGTCGGCGTGGCCATCGCCTTCGCCCTGCAGTGGTCGGTGGCCGGCTGGCTGGCGCAGGCGCTGAAGGTGGATATCCCGCCGGCGAGCCTCTGGCCGGCGCTGCGCGGCTACGGGGTGGGGCTGGTGGTGCTGCTGGCGTTCGGCGCGCCGCCGGTGCTGGCGCTGCGCCGGGTGCCGGCGCTGCGCGTGCTGCGGCGCGACCTCGACGGCGTCGAACCTTCGGCCTGGATCGTCGCGCTGGCCGCGCTGGGCGGGCTGGCGGCGCTGCTCTGGTGGCAGGCAGGCTCGGCCACGCTGGCCACGGCCATGCTGGTCGGCATCGCCGCCACGCTGGCGGCGCTGGCCCTGATCGCCTGGCTGCTGATCCTGCTGGTGCGCCGCGTGCGCGGACGCCTGCGCGGGGCGCTGCGCTATGGCCTTGCCAACGTCAGCCGTCGGGCGGGCACTTCGATCGCGCAGGTCAGCGCGCTCGGCCTGGGCCTGATGGCGCTGCTGCTGCTCACCTTCGTGCGCACCGACCTGCTCGACCGATGGCAGCTGGCGCTGGCGCAGGATGCGCCCAACCGCTTCATCGTCAACGTGCAGTCCGACCAGATCGGCCCGGTGCGCGAGTTCATCGCCGCGCGCGGGGTGGCCGAGCCGGTGCTGTTCCCGATGGTCCGGGCCCGGCTGGTCGAGCGCAACGGCACGCCGGTGCGCGGCGAGGACTACGCCGGGCGCACGGGCGATGCGGACGAGGACCGCCAGTCGCAGCGGCGCGCCGAGCGCGAATTCAACCTGTCGATGGCGGCGTCGCTGCGCGAGGACAACAAGGTCGTGGCCGGTACGTTCTGGAACGGCACGCCGGCCAGCCCGGAGCTGTCGGTGGAAGAGAACTTCGCCAAGGGCCTGGGCTGGGCGATCGGCGACCGCATCGCCTTCGACATCGCCGGCCAGCGCTTCGAGGCGCCGATCACCAGCCTGCGCAGCGTGGAGTGGGAAAGCTTCCAGCCCAACTTCTTCGTGCTCGCCTCGCCCGGCGCGCTGGACGGCTATCCGGCCAGCCACATCACCGCGGTGCAGGTGCCGGCGTCGCTGCCGCGGTTCACCGCCGAGCTGGTGCAGGCCTTCCCCAACCTGTCGGTGATCGACGTCGACGCGGTACTGGCGCAGGTGCGCAGCACCGCCGACCAGGTCTCGACCGTGGTCCAGGTGGTGTTCTGGTTCTCGCTGCTGGCCGGCGTGCTGGTGCTGCTGGCGGCGGTGAGCGCCAGCCAGGACGAACGCCTGCTCGAAGGCGGGGTGATGCGCGCGCTGGGCGGGCGGCGCGGGCAGCTGCGCATGGCCCAGGTCTCGGAATTCGCGGCGATCGGCCTGCTCTCGGGACTGGTCGCGGCGATCGCGGCCTCGCTGCTGTCGGGCATCATCGCCACCGAGGTGTTCGACCTGCCGTGGCGGACCAACTGGATGCTCGCGGTGGTCGGTGGCGCGCTGGGCGTGGTGGTCACGCTGGCCGCCGGGCTGTTCGCGACGCGGCGCGTGCTCGATGCGCCGCCGTCGACCACGCTGCGCGAGCTGCAGGGCTGAGGCCGGGAGGCACGACGATGGACGATGGGACTTTCGAGCTCGACGGCGAGTACGTCGAGCTCAACCAGCTGCTCAAGCTCTGCGGCCTGGTCGACAGCGGCGGTGCCGGCAAGGCGGTGGTCGCCAGCGGTGCGGTGCGGGTGGACGGCGCGGTGGAGCTGCGCAAGACCTGCAAGATCCGAGCGGGCCAGGTGGTCGAGCTCGATGGCGCGCGCATCCGCGTGATCGGCGGCGCCTGACGGTCGCGCCGCGCCGGGGCCTGTGGCAGCGACCCGGGCTGCGCCGTTCAAGGCGCGATGCCGCGTCCGGCCTCCGCCCGGGAATGCGCAGCGATGCCGGCGCATGCCCGGCGCGGCCACGGCGACGCTTGCGACCGGGCTGCGGCCCGGGCTCAGGCGTCCCAGCGGCGCAGCACCAGGCTGGCGTTGGTGCCGCCGAAACCGAAGCTGTTGGACAGCACCGTGCGCAGGGCGGCGTCGCGGCTCTCGCGCGCCAGCGGCAGGTCGGCCGCTTCCGGGTCGACGTTGTCCACGTTCACCGAGCCGGCGATGAAGCCCTGCTGCAGCATCAGCAGGCAGAAGATCGCCTCGTGCACGCTGGTCGCGCCCAGCGAGTGGCCGGTCAGCGACTTGGTCGAGGAGAACGGCGGCACCGCATCGCCGAACACCGCGCGCATCGCGCGCAGTTCGGCCACGTCGCCCACCGGCGTGGAGGTGCCGTGGGTGTTGACGTAGTCGATTCCGCCATCCAGGCCTTCGATCGCCAGGCGCATGCAGGCGATGGCGCCATCGCCCGAGGGGGCCACCATGTCCTCGCCGTCGGAGCTGGCGCCGAAGCCGACCAGTTCGCCGAGGATCGTGGCGCCGCGCGCCTGCGCGTGCTCCAGGCTCTCGAGCACCAGGGCGCCGCCGCCACCGGCGATGACGAAGCCGTCGCGGTCCACGTCGTAGGCGCGCGAGGCACGCTGCGGCGTGTCGTTGTACTTCGTGGACAGCGCGCCCATGCCGTCGAACAGCATGGCCATGCCCCAGCTGACCTCCTCGCCGCCGCCGGCGAAGACCACGTCCTGCAGCCCGGCCTGGATCTGCTGCGCGGCCACGCCGATGCAGTGCGCCGAGGTGGCGCAGGCCGAGGAGATCGAATAGTTCAGGCCCTTGATGCCGAACGCCGTGGCCAGGCAGGCCGACACGGTCGAGCTCATCGTGCGCGTGACCTGGTACGGGCCCACCCGGCGGATGCCGCGCTCGCGCAGCGTGTCGGCCGATTCGATCTGGTTGGTCGGCGAACCGCCGCCCGAGCCCATGATCAGTCCGGTGCGCGGGTTCGCGACCTGGTCGTCGCCCAGCCCCGACTGCGCGATCGCGTCGCGCAGCGCGATGTAGGCATAGGCCGCCGCGTCGCCCATGAAACGGCGCAGCTTGCGGTCGATCTGGGCCTCCAGGTCCACCTTCGGTACGCCCGAGACCTGGCTGCGCAGGCCGCGGTCGGCGAATTCCTGGTCGAAGGCGATGCCGGGGCGTCCCTCGCGCAGCGCGGCCGAGACGGTGTCCAGGTCGTTGCCGATGCACGAAACGATGCCCATCCCGGTGATCACGACGCGGCGCGGGCCCATCACCAGGCTCATGCGTCGCCTTCCCTCTGGAACAGGCCCACGCGCAGGTCGCTGGCGCTGTAGATCTCGGTGCCGTCGCAGTACATGCGCGCGTCGGCGATGGCCAGGATCAGCTTGCGCCGGATCACGCGCTTGATGTCGATCTCGTAGCGCACCAGCTTCGCGTCGGGGCCGACCTCGCCGGTGAACTTGACCTCGCCGGCGCCCAGCGCGCGGCCGCGGCCCGGCAGCTTCTGCCAGGTCAGGTAGAAGCCGACCAGCTGCCACATCGCGTCCAGGCCCAGGCAGCCCGGCATCACCGGGTCGCCGGCGAAATGGCACTGGAAGAACCAGAGGTCCGGGCGGATGTCGAGTTCGGCCTCGACCCGGCCCAGGCCGTGGGCGCCGCCGTCGTCGTCGATATGGGTGATGCGGTCGAACATCAGCATCGGCGGCAGGGGCAGGCGGCCGCTGCCGGGGCCGAAGAGCGTGCCTTCGCCCGAGGCGATCAGCTGGTCGTAGCTAAAGGAATCCTTCATCGAACGGGCGACTCGTCTTGCGCGGGACAATCCTGCAAGTATCGCGGAAAACCGCCCCATCGGGGCGCGCGCAGGGCCGCGGGAGTCGACCAAAGTCGCAGATGCGGCGTGGACGCCGCCTGAAAATCCCGGCCGGCCGCCATCCCGGCAGCCGGCCGCAGGGCTTACTTGAGGTTGCGCGTGACGGCGTAGGCGGCCAGGTTGCCCAGGCCCGTGGCGCCGAGCAGGATCGCGAACATCAGCGGCGACGGGTCTTCCCAGCCCACGCCCTCGAGCACGGCGAATCCGACCGCCAGCGCCACGAGGATCACGCCCCAGCGCAGCGACGCGTGGCGGCGGCGCGATTCCTCGCCGGCCAGCAGGGTGCGCAGCATGTCCTCGGAGCCGTGCGACTGGACCAGATGGCGGCGGGCGCGGGCATCGACCACGGCCTTGATGGACAGGTAGATGCAGACGAACAGGACGATGGGGATGAAGACGGCGATGTCCATGGCGGGTGTCCCGGTAGGCGGATGGTGGTGGGTTCGGGACTGGAGATACGGCCATCCGGCGTCCGGTTGCAGCCCGGCCCCCCGACGGTGCCGGCACCGCGTCTTGCAACCGTCGCCGCGGTGGGCGTATCCCTGTGGGCGATGACGGAGCCCTCCACCCCCGACAAGGACGTGCCGGACGCCGACCGCGCCCTGGTGTCGGCGGTGCTCGCCGGCGCCCCGGGCGCGTTCGAGCGGCTGGTGCGCGAGTACCAGGGCCTGTGCTGGCGCGTGATCGACCGCATGGTCCGCCATCCGGACGATACCCGCGAGCTGTGCCAGGAGGCCTTCCTGCGCGTGCACCAGGCATTGCACCAGTACCGCGGCGAAAGCGCGCTCAAGAGCTGGATCGCGCAGGTGGCCTACTCGGTGGCCAAGCGCCACCTGGAGAAGAAACGGATTCCGATCGCGGAGGCCGCCGCCGGCGACGACGGGCCATCCCTGGCCGAGACCGTCGGCGACGGCTTCGACCTGGAAGCGGCCGCGGCCGACGACCAGGCCGTGGCCATGCTGCACGCCGCGATCGGGAAGCTGCCGCCGCTGCAGCGCACCCTGCTCACGCTGTATCACCTCGAGGACATGCCGATCGGCGAGATTTCACGGGTCACCGGACTCGCCGAAGGTACGATCAAGAGCCATCTGTTCCGCAGCCGCAAGCTGTTGCGCGGGCTGCTGGAGCCGAGCCTGGGAGTATTTGCCGCATGAACACGCGCCCGTCCCATCCGACCGCCCCCGGTCCCGTCGCCGACCGCGACTGGCAGGCCCAGGAGCAGGCGCTGGCTTCCCCCGGCCACCGTGCCGACGCGCTGCTGGCCCGGGCCC
>JAEXTE010000377.1 GCA_023453655.1 Pseudomonadota bacterium | reverse complement strand
GGGCCCGGGCCGGGGGCCGCGCCGGCGGGGCCGGGGGCGCGGGCCGCCCCGCTTCCACCAGAGGGCCATCCACGAGATGAGCAGCGCGCGGATCTATTCACGTATCGCCGGGACCGGCAGCTACCTGCCCAGCAAGGTGCTGACCAACGACGACCTGTCCAGGATCGTCGACACCAGCGACGAGTGGATCGCCTCGCGCACCGGCATCCGTGAGCGGCACGTCGCGGCCGAGGGCGAGACCACCGTGGACCTCGCCTACCACGCCGCCGTGCGCGCGCTGGAGGCGGCGGGCACCGGCGTCGACGAGATCGACATGATCATCGTCGGCACCACCACGCCCGACCTCATCTTCCCGTCCTCGGCCTGCCTGCTGCAGCAGCGGCTGGGCATCGCCGGCTGCGGCGCGTTCGATGTCAACGCCGCCTGCTCCGGTTTCCTGTACGCGCTGTCGGTCGCCGACAAGTTCATCCGCTCCGGCGACGTGAAGACCGTCCTGGTGGTGGGCGCGGAAACCCTGACCCGCATGGTCGACTGGACCGAACGCACCACCTGCGTGCTGTTCGGCGACGGCGCGGGCGCGGTGGTCCTCAAGGCCGACTCCGAAACCGGCATCCTCAGCACCCACCTGCATGCCGACGGCAGCAAGAAGGAACTGCTGTGGAACCCGGTGGGCGTGTCGGCCGGTTTCGACGAGGACGCCAAGAACGCCGGCGTGCGCATCCAGATGTCGGGCAGCGACGTGTTCAAGTACGCAGTGAAGGCGCTGGACTCGGTCGTGGAGGAAACGCTCGAGGCCAACGGCCTGGACCGCCACGACATCGACTGGCTGATCCCGCACCAGGCCAACCTGCGCATCATCGAGGCCACGGCCAAGCGCCTGGAGATGCCGATGGACCGCGTGGTCGTGACCGTCGACAGGCACGGCAACACCTCCTCGGGTTCGGTGCCGCTGGCGCTGGACGAGGCGGTGCGCTCGGGCAAGGTGCAGCGCGGCCAGCTGCTGCTGCTCGAGGCCTTTGGCGGCGGTTTCACCTGGGGCTCGGCGCTGCTGCGCTACTGAGCGAAGCAGGGTCGATGGCGCCGCGTGCGGCGCTGCTGCACTTCTGGTTGTTGTGTCGCTGCGGCGCGATCCTCCGCAGCGCTGCGGAGCCGTGCTGCGCTGCGTTCTCGCGCCTGCCCCCGGATTCCCAGGCGCATGCTCTGATGGCCCGGTCGCGGCGTCGACGTCGTGCCGCGTGGAGGGCTTTCGACGATGGGCGATGTTCCAGTGCGATGGGCGCTGCATCGACGGCGATAACGGCACTGCCGGGGGCTGTGCATACGCCCCGGTACAGACGGGGTCCGGGGTTTGCCCGTATCATCGCGCCCTCGTTTTTCCCCGGATGTTGGCGTGACCGATCCACAACTCGCGTTCGTGTTCCCCGGGCAGGGCTCGCAGTCGCTGGGCATGCTCGCCGAACTGGCCGAGCGCCATTCCCTGGTGCGCGACACCTTCGCCGAAGCCTCGCACGGGGCGGACGCGGACCTGTGGTCGCTGGCGCAGACGGGGCCCGAGGAACAGCTCAATCGCACCGAGTTCACCCAGCCGGCGCTGTTGGCCGCGGGCGTGGCCGTGTGGCGCGCGTGGCTGGCGCAGGGCGGGGCGCGCCCGGCGCAGTTGGCCGGCCACAGCCTGGGCGAGTACGCCGCGCTGGTCGCCGCCGGCGCGCTGTCGCTGGAGGACGGCGCGCGCCTGGTGCGCCTGCGCGGCCAGCTGATGCAGGATGCGGCGCCTGCCGGCACCGGCGCGATGGCCGCCGTGATCGGCGCCGAGGACGCGCTGCTCGACGAGGTCTGCCGCGAGGCGTCCGGCGACGAGGTCGTGGTGCCGGCCAACCACAATTCCCCCGGCCAGATCGTGATCGGCGGCCATGCCGCGGCGGTCGACCGCGCCCTGGCGCTGCTGGCCGAACGCGGCGTGCGCAAGGCGGTGAGGCTGGCGGTCAGCGTGCCGTCGCACACGCCGCTGATGCGCGAGGCGGCCAACCGCCTGTCGCAGGCGATGGCCGATCTGGCGTGGAGCGAGCCGTCGATCCCGGTGGTGCAGAACGTCGACGCCGAAGTGCACCAGGGCGTGCAGGCGATCCGCGACGCCCTCGTGCGCCAGCTCTACCTCCCGGTGCAGTGGACCGGCTGCGTGCAGGCGCTGGCGGCCAATGGCGCCACGCGTGTCGCCGAATGCGGCCCGGGCAAGGTGCTCACCGGCCTGGCCAAGCGCATCGACAAGTCGCTCGACGCGAGGGCCATCGGCGCACCCGCCGAGTTCGACGCGGCGCTCGGTGACTGGAAGGCCTGAGTCCCGGCGCGCGGGGCACGTTGGCGCAACGCCGGGCACAGGCCCGATTGGCCTTCGACCCGCCTCTTCCGCGACAATCCCCGCAGCCACGCTCCAGATCCAAGACAGGCAGGAACAGATGACCCAGGAACTCAAGGGCGAGATCGCGCTCGTCACCGGCGCCAGCCGCGGCATCGGCGCAGCCATCGCCGACACGCTGGCCGCGCGCGGCGCGACCGTGATCGGCACGGCCACATCCGAATCGGGCGCCAGCGCGATCGGCGAACGCCTGTCCGCGCACGGCGGCCATGGCCGCGTGCTCGACGTGTCGGTGCCCGGCCAGGTCGAGGCGCTGGTCGAGTCCATCGGCAAGGAGATCAGCCCGCTGTCGATCCTGGTCAACAACGCCGGCATCACCCGCGACGGCCTGCTGATGCGCATGAGCGACGAGGACTGGCAGGCCATCCTCGACACCAACCTCACCAGCGTCTACCGCTCGTCCAAGGCGGCGATGCGCGGGATGATGAAGGCGCGCAAGGGCCGCATCATCAACATCGCCTCGGTGATCGGGGTGACCGGCAACGCCGGCCAGACCAACTACGCCGCCGCCAAGGCCGGCATCATCGCCTTCAGCAAGTCGCTGGCCAAGGAGATCGGTTCGCGCGGCGTGACCGTCAACGTGGTCGCGCCCGGCTTCATCGAAACCGACATGACCGCCGCGCTGCCCGAGGAAGTGAAGAAGGGCCTGGTGGGCCAGATCGCGCTTGCGCGACTGGGCCAGGCGGCGGACATCGCCAACGCGGTGGCCTTCCTCGCCGGACCCGGCGCCGGTTACATCACCGGTGAAACCATCCACGTCAACGGCGGCATGTACATGCCCTGAGCCGGAACGCCTTCCGGAGCGCGTCGAGACCCTGGTCGCGGTGCGTTCCTAAGTTGCCGATTTCAAAGGGAATGCGTTGTCGCCTGTTGCGACACGCCCGACCGCCCCGGGGCCGCGCAGCGGCAACGCGCTATCCTCGCCCCGGATCAGACCTTACACTTGTCAACGTAACAGCCTCCGCGGAGCCAGAGCCAATGAGCAGCATCGAAGAACGCGTCAAGAAGATCGTGGTCGAACAACTGGGCGTCAAGGAAGAGGAGGTCAGCGCCAGCGCTTCCTTCGTCGACGACCTCGGCGCGGACTCGCTCGACACCGTCGAACTGGTGATGGCGCTCGAAGAAGAGTTCGAGTGCGAGATCCCCGACGAAGAAGCCGAGAAGATCACCTCGGTGCAGCAGGCGATCGACTACATCAAGGCCCACGTCAAGGCGTGAGTCCCGGCGGCCGCGCCCGGCCGATGGCCGGGCGTGGTCCCGAAGCGATTGCATCGGCCCGTCGGGCCGATCCGTAACAACCCGGGGCCGCGATGCGGCCTCGTGCGTTTTGCATCGCGCGGCGCCCGCGGCGCGATGCCCATGCATGCATCGAGGAGAGAGCCGACCATGTCCAAGCGTCGCGTCGCCATCACCGGCATCGGCATCCTGTCGCCGCTCGGCAACGACCTTGCCTCGAGCTGGGACGGCATCGTCAACGGCCGCTCCGGCATCGGCCCGATCACCCATTTCGACGCGTCCGCCTTCGCCACCCGCATCTCGGGTTCGGTCAAGGATTTCGACCCGACGCAGTGGATCCCGGCGAAGGACATCAAGAAGATGGATCCCTTCGTCCACTACGGCGTCGCCGCGGCGCTGATGTCGATCGCCGACGCCGGCCTCGAGATCGCCGGCCCGGAGGCCGACCGCATCGGCGTGGCCATCGGCGCCGGCATCGGTGGCCTGAAGGGCATCGAAGAGACGTCGATCAAGTACCACGAGGGCGGGCCGCGCAAGGTCTCGCCGTTCTACGTGCCCAGCACGATCATCAACATGGTTGCCGGCCACGTGTCGATCATGACCGGCGCGCGCGGCCCCAACATCGCGGTGGTCACGGCCTGCACCACGGCCACGCACAACATCGGCCTGGCCGCGCGCATGATCCAGTACGGCGACGCCGACGTGATGATCGCCGGCGGGTCCGAGTTCGCGACCACGCCGACCTCGCTGGGCGGCTTCTGCGCGATGAAGGCGCTGTCCACCCGCAACGACGACCCGACGCGCGCCTCGCGCCCCTGGGACGCCGGACGCGACGGTTTCGTGATGGGCGACGGTGCCGGCATCCTGGTACTCGAGGACTGGGAGCGCGCGAAGGCGCGCGGCGCGCGCATCTACGCCGAGCTCGCCGGTTTCGGCATGAGCGGCGACGCCCACCACATGACCGCGCCGGCGGAGAACGGCGAGGGCGGCGCGCGCTGCATGCAGGCGGCGCTGCGCGATGCCGGGATCGACCCGTCGGAAGTCGGCTACATCAACGCGCACGGCACGTCCACGCCGCAGGGCGACCTGGCCGAGACCATGGGCATCAAGTCGGTGTTCGGCGCGCACGCCTCGAAGCTGATGGTCAGCTCCACCAAGTCGATGACCGGCCACCTGCTCGGCGCGGCCGGCGGCGTGGAGGCGGTGTTCTCGGCGATGGCCCTGCACACCGGCGTGGTCCCGCCGACGATCAACCTCGACGATCCGTCCGAGGGCTGCGACCTCGACTACGTGCCGCACACCGCGCGCGAGGCGCAGGTGGACATCGCGCTGTCGAACTCGTTCGGCTTCGGCGGCACCAACGGCACCCTGGTCTTCCGCCGGGTCTGATCCCGGCGCCGCGGCGCGGGCCAGTGGTGCCGTCGGCGTCCCGGCTCGCGTCCGCTGGCGGCCTGTGCCGGCGGGCGAGGTCCGTTCCGCGTCGCAACCGCCACATCATGCAAGCGAGTCCAGGGTGCTGATCAGCAGGCCGCTACCGCCCGATACCGACCTGCTGGCGCTGCAACGCCTCGATCCGGGCCGTTATCCGGTGCTGCTGCAGTCGGTTGCGCACGGCACCGCGCAGGCGCGCTGGGACCTGCTGCTCGCCGCCAGCGGCGAATCGCTGACGCTCGGCGACGATGGCGCCACCCGCGATGGAACTGGCGCGGCGCTGGCCGGTGGTTTCCTCGATGCGCTCGATGCCGCCTGGCGCGCGCTGCGGCTGCCGCGCGAGGAGCCGCGCTGGCCGTTCCGCGGCGGCTGGGCGCTGCTGCTGGGCTATGAACTCGCGCGCCAGGTCGAGCCGGTGCTGCGCCTGCCGTCCGCGGCGGGCGCCCTGCCGGTGGCACAGGCGCTGCGCTGTCCGGCCGCGGTCCTGCGCGACCACGCCAGCGGCGAATGCGTGGCCGTGGCGGAACCCGGCCAGGACGCGATGCTGGGGGCGCTCGAGGCCGACCTGGCGGCGGCTGCCCTGCTCGCGCCCCTGCCGGACTGGGCGCCGCCACTGGCGGTCGAGGAGGATGCGCCAGCGCGTTTCACCGAGGGCGTCGCCCGCATCCTCGACTACCTCGCCGCGGGCGACGTATTCCAGGTCAATCTCTCGCGCGGCTGGCGGGCACGCTTCGCCGCCGCACTGGATCCGGCGCGGCTGTACGCACGCATGCGCCAGGCCAACCCCGCGCCTTTCGCCGGACTGTACGCGGGCGCCGGCTTCGCGGTGGCCAGCGCGTCGCCCGAACGCCTGGTCTCGGTGCGTGGCGACGTGGTCGAGACCCGCCCCATCGCCGGCACCCGTCCGCGCCTGCCCGGCGACGACGACGCGGCGCGCGTGCGCGAGCTGATCGGCCATCCCAAGGAACGCGCCGAGCACGTGATGCTGGTCGACCTGGAGCGCAACGACCTGGGCCGCGTCTGCGTGCCGGGCAGCGTCGAGGTGGACGAGCTGATGACCATCGAGAGCTACGCGCACGTGCACCACATCGTCAGCAACGTGCGCGGGCGGCTGCGGCCCGACGCCAGTCCCGGCGAGGTGGTCGCGGCCACGTTCCCCGGCGGCACGATCACCGGCTGCCCCAAGGTGCGCTGCATGCAGGTGATCGCCGAACTCGAAGGCGGCGGCCGCGGCGCCTACACCGGTGCGATGGGCTGGCTGAACCGCGATGGCGACCTCGACCTCAACATCCTGATCCGCAGCGCCGAGGTCGAAGGCGCGCAGCTGCGCTTCCGTACCGGCGCCGGGATCGTGGCCGACTCCGACCCCGCGCGCGAACTCGACGAGACCCGGGCCAAGGCCCGCGGCATGCTGCAGGCGCTCGCGGCGGAGGCCGGCGGCGCCGCGGTATCCTAGCCGCATGACGATTCCTCCAGGACCGATGGGGCAGGCGCATGGCCAAGGGCGGTAGTCTCTGGCGAGGCCTGCGGCTGCTGTTCGTGCTGTCGGCGCTGCTCGCCGGCGCCGCCGCGTTCTTCCTGTACGACCGCTACACCGGGTTTGCCGATGCGCCGCTGTCGGGCATCGAGGCCGGCGAGACGCTGCGCGTGGAGCGCGGCGAGTCGTTCCGCCGGGTGCTGGCGCGGCTGCGCGAGTCCGGTGTGGACGATGGCCACGACCTGGAATGGCAGGCGCTGGCGCGCCAGCTCGGTGCCGACGCGCGGATGCAGGTGGGCGAATACGCGCTGGAGCCGGGCATGTCCCCGCGCACGCTGCTGCAGCGCATGCGCGACGGCCGCGTGCTCAGCTACCGCTTCACCATCGTCGAAGGCTGGAACATCCGCGAACTGCGCGCGGCGCTGGCCAAGGCGACGCCGCTGGAGCAGACCATCGGCGATCTCGACGACGCGGCGTTGATGGAGAAGCTCGACCGCGCCGGCGTGCATCCGGAAGGCCGCTTCCTGCCCGAGACCTACGTCTACACCCGCGGCGACACCGACCTCGACCTCCTGCGCCGCGCCAACCAGGCGCTCGAGCGCGCGCTGCAGGCCGCCTGGGAGGCGCGTGCGCCCGGCCTGCCGCTGGAGGACGCCGAACAGGCGCTGGTGCTGGCCTCGATCATCGAGAAGGAAACCGGCATCGCCGAGGAGCGCGCTCGCATCGGTGGCGTGTTCGTGCGGCGCCTGCAGCGCGGCATGCGCCTGCAGACCGATCCGACCGTGATCTACGGCCTGGGCAGCCGCTACGACGGCAACATCCGCCGCGCCGACCTGCTGGCCGACACGCCCTACAACACCTATACCCGCGACGGGCTTCCGCCGACGCCGATCGCGATGGCCGGCGCGGCGGCGCTGCAGGCGGCCACCCGGCCGGCCGACGGCGACGAGCTGTACTTCGTCGCGGTGGGCGACGGCAGCGGCCGCCACGTGTTCTCGCGCACCCTCGACGAGCACAACGCGGCGGTGCGCGAGTACGTGCGCCGCTATCGCGCGCAGTTCGGTCCGTGAGCGGCGCGCTGCCCACCCATCCGCGCTTCGTCTCGCTCGAGGGCGGCGAGGGCGCCGGCAAGACCACGGTGCTCACCGCGCTGCGCGAGGCGCTGCGCGAGGGCGGCCAGGACGTGGTCCACACGCGCGAGCCGGGCGGCACGCCGCTGGCGGAGATGATCCGCGGGCTGCTGCTCGACCCTTCGCACGAGCCGCCTGCGGCCGGCACCGAACTGCTGCTGATGTTCGCCGCGCGCGCCCAGCACGTGCACGAGACCATCCGGCCCGCGCTGGAGCGCGGCGCGTGGGTGCTGTGCGACCGCTTCACCGACTCCAGCTACGCCTACCAGGGCGGTGGACGTGGCCTGGATGCGGGCTGGATCGAACAGCTGG
Organism: Pseudomonadota bacterium; assembly: GCA_023453655.1. Taxonomy (GTDB): domain Bacteria; phylum Pseudomonadota; class Gammaproteobacteria; order Xanthomonadales; family Xanthomonadaceae; genus Luteimonas; species Luteimonas composti. The sequence goes on along the minus strand of JAEXTE010000377.1, from coordinate 804 downwards.
AGAGGCACGTGGTCGGGCTGCGGCCGGGCCTGACCCTGCTGCTCGACGTCGACGTCGGTCGTGGCCGCGAACGCACCCGCGGTCGCGACCTCGCGCCCGATCGCATCGAGTCCGAGCGCGACGAATTCTTCGAGCGGGTGCGCGCCGTCTACCGCGCGCGCGCAGCCGCCGAACCGGATCGCTTCCGCGTGATCGACGCGTCCGCGCCGGCTGCCGAAGTGGCCGCCGAGGCCGTGCGCCTGCTGCGGGACTGGATGGCGCGCGCATGAGCGCTCCGCTCGCCCCCTGGCAGCAGCGCGCCTTCGATCATGCCGCGCGGACATTGTCCGAAGGCCGCCTCGGACATGCGCTGCTGGTCTGCGGCCCGGCGCGGCTGGGCAAGCGCGCGGTCGCCGAACGGCTGGCCGCGCACCTGCTCGGTGCGCAGGACCCGCGCGCCGGGCACCTGATCGCCGCCGGTACGCACCCGGACTTCCACGTGGTCACCCTGCAGCCCAACCGCGAGGGCACGAAGCTGCGCACGGAGATCGTGATCGAGCAGATCCGCGAGCTGTCGGAGAAGCTGGCGTTGACTCCGCAGTACGGCGGGGTGCAGGTGGCGATCGTCGATCCGGCCGATGCCATCAACACCGCCGCGGCCAACGCGCTGCTCAAGACGCTGGAAGAGCCGCAGCCCGGGCGCTACCTGTGGCTGCTGGCCTCGAATCCGGCGCGCCTGCCCGCGACCATCCGCAGCCGCTGCCAGCGCCTGGAGTTCCGCCTGCCGCCGCACGACGAGGCGCTGGACTGGCTGCGGGCGCAGGG
>JAEXTE010000113.1 GCA_023453655.1 Pseudomonadota bacterium | reverse complement strand
CAGCACCATCAGCGCGGTGAGCACGCGATTGCGCCGGAAGCTGCGCAGCGCCAGGTTGAAGTAGTAGCCGAACATGGGAATGGCTCCGTTGGGCGGGGCGGGCCCGCCATCGCGCGAAGGGGGTGCGGGGGCGGCGTCAGGCGGTCGCCAGCGGCGCGGGTTCGCGGTGCGCGGCGGCGGCGCGACCCAGGCTCGACTCGACCGACAGGTCGGTCGCCATGCCGTCGACGATGTGCACGTTGCGCTGCGCGCGCGCGGCCAGTTCCGGATCGTGGGTGACCATCACGATGGTGGTGCCGCGGCTGTTGATGTCCTCCAGCAGCTCCATCACGCTGCGCGCCATCTGCGAGTCGAGGTTGCCGGTCGGTTCGTCGGCCAGCAGCAGGCGCGGCGAACCGGCCAGGGCGCGGGCGATCGCGGCGCGCTGCTGCTGCCCGCCCGAGAGTTCGGCCGGATAGTGCTTCATGCGCGAGCCCAGACCGACCTGCGACAGCGCCTCCTCGATCCGCAGCTTGCGCTCGTTGGCGGGCATGCCGCGGTAGCGCAGCGGGACCTCGCAGTTGTCGAACAGGTTGAGGTCCGGGATCAGGTTGAAGCTCTGGAAGATGAAGCCGATCTTCTCGTTGCGCAGGCGCGAACGCTGGTTGTCGTTGAGGCCCTTCACGTTCACGCCGTCGAGGTGGTAGTCGCCGCCGGTGAACGTCTCCAGCAGGCCGGCGATGTTGAGGAACGTGGTCTTGCCCGATCCTGACGGACCGGTGACGGCGACGAACTCGCCGTCACGCACGTGCAGGTCCAGCGAGCGCAGCGCGTGGGTTTCGACGAGTTCGGTGCGGTAGACCTTGTTGACCTGGCGCATGTCGAGCATGGTGGTGTCCTTCGAGGTGCTGCTGGGAAGAGGAAGACCATCCCGCCGCCGCAGCGCGCCCGGAGAGAGTCGGGCGCGGGCGGCAGCCGGGATGAAAAGCGGGCTCAGCGGATGCCGAAGCGGGCGGGGAGCTGCGAATGCGCGGCGTAGCGCTCCGGGGCGGGCCGCGCCCTGCGCGCGCCGTTGGCGGCGTCGCAGGCCGGCTCCCGGTTCGCGTCGAACGCGTACAGCTCGTGCAGGCGCAGCGGGACGGCGTCGGTCAACTGCTGCGCGGTCCAGTGCAGGCGGGTGGGGAAGTGGGCGAAGGTGTCCATGTCATTGTCCCGAGATGCGGACGCGGTCCGCGTTGGCGAACTGGTCGGTGCCGGAGACGACGATGCGCTCGCCCTCCTGCAGGCCCGACACGATTTCCACGGCGTTGAGGCTGCTGGCGCCGGCCTGGATCGGGCGGCGCACGGCGCTGGAGCCCTCGACCACCCAGGCGAAGCGCCCGCCGTCCTGTTCCAGGAACGGACCGCGCTCGACCATCAGCACGTTCTCGCGCGTGTCCAGCACGATGCGCGCGGACAGGCGCTGGTTCTGGCGCAGGTTCGGCGGCTGCTGGCCCTCGTCGAAGCGCAGCCGCGCGGTGACCTCGCCGTTGACAACTTCCGGCGAGACCGCCGAGACCTTGGCCGCATAGCGGTTGCCGCTGCTGGTGATCTGCGCCGGCACGCCGATGGCGAGGTCGCGCGCGAAGCTCTCCGGCACGCGGATCTCGACCTCGAACACGCTCAGGTCGATCACGCTCAGGATCGGCGCGTTGATCGCCACGTTGGTGCCCTGCGCGACCTGCACCTGGCCGACCTGGCCGTCGAAGGGGGCGCGCAGGGTGAGCGCGTCGACCTGGCGGCGCAGCTCGGCCACCACCGCCTGCTGGCGGTCGGCGAGCAGGCGCTTGTTGCGCGCATCGATGCCGGCGCCCTGGCCCTGCAGGGCGAAGTCCTTGCGCGCCGCGGCCAGGCCGAGGTCGGCCTTCTTCAGGCCGTCCAGCGCGCGGTCGTACTCGTTCTTCGAGACGGCGCCGCCCTCGAAGGCGCGCTCGTAGCGCTCCACGTCGCGCTGCGCGGCGGTGTGGTCGATCTGCGCCTGGTCGAGCAGCTTCTGCGCCTCCGAGCGGGTGAGCTGCGCGTCGAGCACGGCGCGGTTGGCCTCGCCCTCGAGGTTGGCCAGGGTGGATTCCTCCTGCACCAGGCGGCTGCGCAGCTCGGGACTGTCGATCACCGCCAGCTCCTGGCCGGCCCCGACCACGTCGCCCGCCACGACCTTGAGCGCGACGGTACCGCCGGCGATCGCATACAGGGTGGGGCTGTTGGCGGTGATCACGCGGCCGTCGGCCGACAGGTCCCGCACCAGGTCGCCGCGGCTCACCTGGGCGATGCGCACGCGCGAGGCGTCGTAGGACGAGGCGCCGGAGGCCCAGCCGCTGGCGACCCAGGCCGCGAGCGCGCCCACGGCCAGCACGGCGCCGCCGGCCACCAGCCAGGACTTGCGCACGCGGCGCAGGCCGCCCGGGCGGGACAGGACCTGGTCCTGTGCGGAGGTGTCGCGGATGCGGGCTTGGGTGTCCATGTCTGGATGTGGATGCAGGAAGGCCTGCCGGGGTTGCACGCAATCCCCGTGCCAACGCTCATGTGATTGATTCGAATGGAAAATTAGCGCGCGCTCTACGTCCGTCCGGACGCCGGACGTGTCCGGCCGGACAGTCCTTTCACGTACACTCGGCAGACCCTCGAGGAGTAGCGGATACATGTGCGGCATCGTCGGCGCGATCGCGGATCGCGATGTGGTTCCCGTCCTGATCGACGGCCTGAAGCGTCTCGAATACCGCGGCTACGACTCCGCCGGCATCGCCCTGGTCGAGGCCGGCGACGTGCGCCGGGTGCGTCGCACCGGGCGCGTGGCCGAGATGGAAGCCGCCGCACAGGGCGAGGGCGTCGAGGCCACGCTGGGCATCGGCCACACCCGCTGGGCGACCCACGGCGGGGTTACCGAGGCCAATGCGCATCCGCACATCAGCCACGGCGTGGCCCTGGTGCACAACGGCATCATCGAGAACCACGAACAGCAGCGCGCGCGCCTGCAGCAGCTGGGCTACGAGTTCGAGTCGCAGACCGACACCGAGGTGATCGCGCACCTGATCCACCACTACCTCAAGTCCGGCGACGACCTGCTGGGCGCGCTGCAGCGCGCGGTCAAGGAACTGCACGGCGCCTATGCGCTGGCCGTGGTCAGCCGCAAGGAGCCGCACCGCATGGTGGTCGCGCGCATGGGCTGCCCGCTGCTGGTGGGCCTGGGCGAGGGCGAGAACTTCGTCGCCTCGGACGTCTCGGCGATCGTGCAGGCCACGCGCCGGGTGATCTTCCTGGAGGAAGGCGACACCGCCGAGATCAGCCGCGATTCGGTGCGCGTGTTCGACGGCGACGATGCGCCCGTCGAGCGCGAGGTGCACCTGTCGGACGTGTCGCTGGCCTCGCTCGAACTGGGTCCCTACCGGCACTTCATGCAGAAGGAGATCCACGAACAGCCGCGCGCGGTCGGCGACACGCTTGAGGCGATCATCGACGCCGCCGCGTTCGAGCCCGAGTTGTTCGGCAAGGACGCGCGCCAGGTGCTGGGCGAGGTGGAGGGCGTGCAGATCCTCGCCTGCGGCACCAGCTTCTATGCCGGCTCGGTGGCGCGCTACTGGATCGAGGCGATCAGCGGCCTGCCGTGCAGCGTCGAGATCGCCAGCGAGTACCGCTACCGCGAGGCGGTGGCCAACCCGAAGCAGCTGATCGTCACCATCTCGCAGTCGGGCGAAACGCTGGACACGATGGAGGCGCTCAAGTACGCCAAGTCGCTCGGCCATGCGCACACGCTGTCGATCTGCAACGTGCCCGAGAGCGCGATCCCGCGCGCCAGCCGGCTGGTGTTCTACACCCGCGCCGGCGCCGAGATCGGCGTGGCCTCGACCAAGGCCTTCACCACCCAGCTGGTCGGCCTGTTCGCGCTGGCGGCGACCCTGGCCAAGCTGGGTGGCCGGCTCGATGCGGAAAAGGAAGCCGAATACATCGAAGCGCTGCGCCACCTGCCGGGCAGCGTGCAGCACGCGCTCAACCTCGAGCCGCAGATCGCCTCATGGGCCGAGCGCTTCGCGCCGAAGCAGCACGCGCTGTTCCTGGGCCGCGGCGGGCATTACCCGAACGCGCTGGAAGGCGCGCTCAAGCTCAAGGAAATCTCCTATATCCATGCCGAAGCGTATCCGGCCGGCGAGCTCAAGCACGGTCCGCTGGCGCTGGTGGACGTGGACATGCCGGTGGTCGTGATCGCGCCCAACGACGGCCTGCTGGAGAAGGTGAAGTCCAACATGCAGGAGGTGCGCGCGCGCGGCGGCGAGCTGTTCGTGTTCACCGACGCCGACAGCAACTTCAGCGAATCCGAGGGCGTGCACGTGATCCGCACCCCGCGCCACGTTGGCGTGCTCAGTCCGATCGTGCACACCATCCCGGTGCAGATGCTCGCCTACCACGTCGCGCTGGCGCGCGGCACCGACGTCGACAAGCCGCGCAACCTGGCCAAGGCGGTGACGGTCGAATAGGCGGGGCC
>JAEXTE010000077.1 GCA_023453655.1 Pseudomonadota bacterium | reverse complement strand
GTGCCGTCTTACCTAGCGGGGCGACCCCCACCGCAAGAGGAGTCGAAGGAATGAAACGGTTCACCGGTTGGATCATCGCGGGACTACTGGCGGCGGGGGCGGCGCAGGCCGCTGCCGGCGATGCGCGGCCAGCAGCGTTCAATCACAGGCTGCCCGCGGAACACACCGTCGAGGTGAAGAGCCTGCCCGGCGTCGACGTCGCGCGGCTGCGGGCGGAGGATGCCCGTCGCTCCGCCAAGCTCGCCAATGCCCCCGTGAGGTTCGCGGCTCCGCTTGCGGTCGACATCACGCCCGCCACCGCCGGCGACTGGGACGAGGCGGGCGACATGCTGGTCTGGCGGCTGCGCGTGCAGTCGAAGGACGCGCTGACCCTCAACTTCGGCTTCAGCGAGTACCACATGCCCGAAGGCGGGCACATGCTGGTCTATCCGGCCGGCCTGCGCAGCAATGCCAGCCAGGACCTGATCCGGACCTTCACCAGCGCCGACAACAAGGCCCATGGCCGGCTGTGGACGCCGGTGGTGCCGGGCGACCACGCGGTGATCGAGGTCGCAGTGCCCAAGGCGCGCGCGGGTGAGCTGCGGTTGCGGCTGACCAGCGTGAACCACGACTACGTCGGCTTCGACCGGCTGGCGCGCGGGCTGGTGCAGCCGCAGGGCATCTCGGGCAGCTGCAATATCGACGTGGCCTGCCCGGAAGGCGACGGCTGGCGCGACCAGATCCGTTCGGTCGGTGCGTACTCGCGCTTCGGCACCTTCTACTGCTCCGGTTCGCTGGTGAACAACACCGCCAACGACCAGCGCATGTACTTCCTCACCGCACACCACTGCAGCATGGGTACCCCCGACGCCGCGGCCAGCATCGTGGTGTACTGGAACTACCAGAACTCCTACTGCCGCACCCCGGGCAGCGCGGAGAGCGGCCAGAACGGCGACGGCAGCCTGGCCCAGAACCAGACCGGCGCGACCCCCGTCGCCACCTGGTCGGGTTCGGACTTCACCCTGCTCGAGCTCGACACGCCCGCCAACGAGGAATTCAACCTCTACTGGTCGGGCTGGGACCGCCGCGACGTGACCTTCCCGGGCGCCACCGGCATCCACCATCCGCGCGTGGCCGAAAAGCGCATCACCCACTCGAGCAACCCGCTGCGCATCGAGGGCTACCTCGGCGCCTCCGGCACCAACCACCTGTACGTGCACTGGAACCAGCCCGGCACCACCGAGGGCGGCTCGTCGGGTTCGCCGCTGTACAGCCCCGATGGCCGGGTGATCGGCCAGCTGCACGGCGGCTACGCCTCGTGCTCGACCAGTGGTCCCGAGCAGCACGTGGACTGGTACGGCCGCGTGTACACGTCCTGGAGCGGCGGCGGCAGCGACGGCACCCGCCTGAGCAACTGGCTCGACCCGCTGGGCACCGGGGCCGAGTTCATCGACGGCCTGGATTCCACGCCGACCGACCCCACCCTCCCCGTGGCCGGGTTCACCTGGGCCGCCGACGAACTGACGGTGAGCTTCACCAGCACCTCGACCGACGACGGCGCGACGCTGGACCATGCCTGGGACTTCGGCGACGGCAACAGCTCGACCGACGAGAACCCGGCCCACACCTACGGGGCGGACGGCAGCTACACCGTGACACTCACGGTGACTGACGCCGACGGCAACACCGACACGCACACCGCCACGGTGGCAGTGGAGGCGACGCCCGACGCGATCGAGCTGGTCAACGGCGAGGTCGGCGTGATCTCCGGTGCCGCCGGCAGCGACACCCTGTACCGCCTGGAGGTGCCGGAGAACGGCACCGGTCCGCTGAGCTTCCGCACCTACAGCGGCACCGGCAACGTCTCGCTGTACGTGAGCCACGATGACGTGCCGACCGCCACCGAGTACGACTGGCGCTCCACCCGCCCGGGCAACAACGAGACCATCGTCATCGCCGATCCGGAGCCGGGCGTGTACTACGTGCTGGTCCGCGGCGAGACCGCGTACTCGGGCGTGCGCCTGGTGGCCACGCACGGCTTGAGCGAGACGTACAGCAACAACACCGCGTATCCGATCCCGGACAACAGCGCGACGGGCGTGGAGAGCCCGATCACGGTGTCCGGCGCCAGCGGCAACGCGTCGTCGACGACCGAGGTGTACGTCAACATCACCCACACCTGGATCGGCGACCTCATCGTCACCCTGCGTGCGCCCGATGGCTCGTCCTACGTGCTGCACAACCGCACCGGCGGCAGCACCGACAACATCGAGGCGACCTACACCGTCGACCTGTCCAGCGAGCCGAAGAACGGCACGTGGCGCCTGCACGTGTCCGACAATGCGGGCGCCGACACCGGCACGCTCAACCGCTGGAGCATCACCTTCTGAGGCAACCGGGGGCTCCGCCTCGCGGAGCCCCTTGCGGCGCGACCAGGAACCCCGGCGCAGGCCGGGGTTCCTGTCTGTCCGGCGGCCGCCTGGCCGGTCGCGATTCATCCGGCGCAAACCCCTGCCGGCACATGATGGCGCGCATACTGCCGACGAGGATGGCCACGATGACCCACCCGCTGCGACGGCCGCTCATGCCGCTCGTGCTGCCCGCCCTGCTGTTGGCGGCGTGCGCGACGGCAACGGGAGAGGACACGATGGCAGGTCACCGGCTGCAGGGCGAAGGTCCGTTCCAGCGCTTCATCGTGCGCTACCGCGACGGCAGCGTACCCGCGCGCGACCGCGACAGCGTGCCCGGCCGCCTGGCCAGGGCGGCTGCCCAGGTCCGGTCGTCGCCGGCGCCCGTGCCGCGGTGGCAGCGGCGGCTGGCCGTGGGCGCCGACGTGTTCACGGTGGACCCGCCGCTTGACCGCAGGGCGGCCGAAGCGTTGATGCAGGCGTTGGCCCGCGATCCGGACGTCGAGTATGTCGAGGTGGACCGGATGATGGGCATCGGGCCGCAGCCAACGATGCCCATGCGCGACGGCGACTGAGGTCGGTCCGCTTCAGCCCGCCGCTTCGAAGCGGTTGGCGTCGACGTTCTTGCGCACCCTGGCCGGATCCCAGATCCGCCCGTTCATGGCGATGTAGACGCCAGGCGGCAGGCTCTGCACCGCGCCGACCGCCGTGCCGATGTTGAACTCCGCATCCGATCCACGGAAGCGCGCCGGGTTGAGCGCGCCTGTGAGCACGATGGTCTTGCCGGGGATCGAGGACAGCACGCGCGCGGTCTCGACCATCGAATCGGTGCCGTGGGTCACGAGTACGTGGCGCGCCGGCTGCGCGGCAATGGTGGCGCGCACCAGCTCACGGTCCGCGTCGCTGATGTGCAGCGAGTCCTTGCGCAGGATCGGGATCACGCGGAAGCGGAACGCCACCCCGAGTTCCTCGAGGATGCGCCCGATCTGCGGGTCGCCGACCTGGTAGTCGGACTTGTCGTCGAAGTAGATCTTGTCGATCGTGCCACCGGTGGTGATGATCAGCAGCTCTTCCATTGCGGTACTCCTGCCTGCGGCTGGCGCAGGCTCTTCAAGTGGAACAAGGGCGCATGGCGGCGTTCAGCCGCGCCGTCCGAAACGCGCGCGCAGGCCGCTCCAGCTCGATGCGAACACCACCAGCACCGACAGTGCGGTTGCGGCCAGGGCCAGGCCGCGCTGCGCCGGGTCGGCCCATGCGGTCATCACCCCGTGGCAGAACAGCAGCAGCGCCAGCACGCCGGCCCAGAACGCGGCGCGCGCGCTGCCGGCCAGCGCGCCGATGGCCAGCAGCACCGGCGGCAGCACGAACACGAGCAGCGCGGCGACCAGGTGGCGGTCGTCGTGGAACCAGAGCGCGTACAGCGCCGCCTGCGTCAGCAGCAGCGCGGCGAGCAGGCGCCTGGGCGGGCGCGCGGACATCAGGCCAGCTTCCCGGCCAGGGTCGCGATCCGGCGGCCCAGCGCACGCGCAAGCGTGGCTTCCTCGTCGGTCGGCGTGGGCTCGTCCGCCTGCCCGGCGACGTGGCTGGCGCCATAGGGCGTGCCGCCGCCGCGGGTGGTGCTCAACAGCGGCTCGGTGAAGGGAATGCCTGCGATCACGCAGCCGTGGTGCAGCAATGGCAGCATCATCGACAGCAGGGTCGACTCCTGGCCGCCATGCATCGAGGCCGTGGACGTGAACACCCCGGCAGGCTTGCCGACCAGGGTGCCGCTGGCCCACTGCGCGCCGAGCCCGTCGAGGAAGTGCTTGAGCGGCGCGGCCATGTTGCCGAAGCGCGTGGGACTGCCGAGCAGCAGGCCGGCGCATTCGTCCAGGTCCGCTGCCTCCACGTAGGGCGCGCCGCTGTCGGGCACCGGCGGCTCCGCGGTGCGGGTCACCACCGCCACCGGCGGAACGGTGCGCAGCCGCGCCTGCATGCCCGGCACTTCGCCGATCCCGCGCGCGACCTGCCGGGCCAGCTGCGCGACCGAACCGTTGCGGCTGTAGTAGAGCACCAGGATGTCGGGCATGCGCGGCTCCGCGGGCAAGGAGCGCAATTCTGACAGGCTTTGCCGCGCGGCTCACGGCGTGGGCCGCGGCTTTGCTACGCTGCGACGATGCAGCCGCTGGCGACGCTCGAACAATGGATGGACCGGGTGCGCGACCGGGAGCGCGTGGGCACGTTCGCGCGCTTCCTCGCCCGCCGCTTCCTCGACGACCGCCTGTTCCAGGCCGCGGCGGCGCTGGCCTACACCACGATCTTCGCGCTGGTGCCGCTGGCGATCGTGGTGCTGGGGGTGCTGTCAGCCTTCCCGATGTTCGCCGAGTGGCGCCAGGATCTCACCGACTACATTTTTTCCAACTTCGTTCCCGGCGCTGCCAGCACGCTGAAGGTGGAACTGCTGAAGCTGGTGGAGAACGCGACCACGCTCACCGTGGCCGGCGCCGTGGGCCTGATCGTGTCGCTGCTGATCACCCTGAACAGCGTCGAGGCCACCTTCAACCAGATCTGGCGGGTGCCCTCGTCGCGGCCGCAGTTGGGGCGCTTCCTGGTGTACTGGACCGTGCTGACGCTGGGCGCGCTGCTCGCCGCGGCATCGCTGGCAATGTCGGCATGGCTGCTGGCGCTGCCCGTGTTCAGCACCACGGAGGGGCAGGCCCTGTCGGGCCTGGCGTTGCGCCTGGGCCCGTTCACGATCGAACTGCTGCTGGTGACCGCCCTGTACCGGGTGGTGCCGCACCGCTCGGTCGCCCTCCGCCATGCCTTCGCCGGGGCGCTGCTGGCGGCAGTCCTGCTGGAACTGGTGAAGTGGGGACTGGGCCTGTACCTGGGCATGTTCAATACGTACCAGCGCCTGTACGGCACGCTGGCCGCGCTGCCGGTGCTGATGATCTGGATCTACCTGGGCTGGGTGGCGGTGCTGCTGGGCGCGTCCTTCGCATCGGCGGTGTCGGCCTTCCGCTACCAGCCCGCCGCGATGCGGCTGCCGGAGGGCTACGAGATCTACGGCCTGCTGCGCCTGCTGGGCCGTTTCGCCGAGGCGCGGCGGTCCGGCCGCGGCCTGCACACCGCGCAGATGCTGGAAATCGAGCCGATGCTCACCGACAGCCAGCTGCAGCAGTTCCTCGAACAGCTGGCCGACATCGACCTGCTCAAGCGCGCCGAGAGCGGCGAATGGCTGCTCGCACGCGACCTCGACACCCTGACCCTGGCCGACCTCTACGAAGCCTGCCAGCTGCGCGTGCCCGTCACCGAGGCCTGGCTGCCCTGCCGCGACGATGCGCTCGGCGCGGCCGCGATCGCGGCGCTCGACGATCTCCGCCTGCCGATGCGCGACCTGCTCAAGCGCAACGTGGCCCACCTCTATCCCTCCGCAGGAAGCCCCGCATGAACCGTGTCGTCTGTGCCGCCGTTCTCCTCGCACTGCTGCTGGCAGGCTGCCGCCAGGCCAGCGACGCCCCCGACGCGACCGGTCCCGCGCCCGCCCGCGACGCCGCCGCCGCCACGGACGCGCCGGCCGACACGGTGGCGACCGAACCACTGGAGCCCGAGCGCCCGGACCAGCCGGGCCTCCAGGTGGACACCATCGACGGCGGCCGCTACGACCTGGCCGAGCAGCGCGGACAGTGGGTGGTGGTCAACTTCTGGGCAACCTGGTGTTCGCCCTGCCTGAAGGAGATGCCCGAACTCTCGGCGCTGCACACCATGCGCGAACACATCAGCGTGGTGGGCCTGGCCTACGAGGAGATCGACGTCGCGTCCATGCAGTCGTTCCTGGCCGAGCATCCGGTGGCCTATCCGATCGCGATCATCGACGTCTACGCACCGCCGGCGGACTTCGACACGCCGCGCGGCCTGCCGATGACCTACCTGATCGCCCCCGACGGCAAGGTGGCGCGGCAGTTCCTGGGCCCCGTCACCGCCAGGGAAATCGAGACCGCGATCGAGGCCAGCGGCGGGCCCAGGCTCGAGGCCCAGCCTGCCGAAGCCGCCAAGGCATGAACAGCGCGGCGCGCTTCCTGGTCGGCGGGCACGTGCAGGGCGTGTTCTTCCGCGCCTCCGCGCGCGAGCAGGCCCTGCGCCTGGGACTCCGCGGCCACGCCCGCAACCTCGACGACGGTCGCGTGGAAGTAGTGGCGGTCGGCGAGGCGCAGGCCATCGTTGCGCTGGCCCGGTGGCTCGAGGACGGGCCGCCCGCGGCGCGGGTCTCCGGTGTGGAGCGGTTCGCGCATGAGGCCGACGAGGCCGTGCAGGGGTTCGACATTCTCTAGCGGAGCGCTGGCGCAGCCATGCGCGCGTATCGCATCCCGGCACGAACGGCAGGCGCGTGCCGTTCGCAGGGGCGCGCCTGCCGGCGTCAGTGCGGCGGCGCGATTTCCCGCGGGTTCGCACCTTCCCCGCCTGGCCTCGCATCCGCCCCGCGCGGGCGCGCGGCGCGCGCAAGCTGGGCCTCGTCCAGCGGTGGCGGACGCGCCTGCGCGCCGATGACCTGGTCCTGCCAGTAGGGCAGGCTGCGGATGCCTTTCGCGGCCAGCTCCAGCCCCTTGTTG
>JAEXTE010000059.1 GCA_023453655.1 Pseudomonadota bacterium | reverse complement strand
TGCCCTTGTGGCAGTCGATGCAGGTCGCCTCGCCGGTGGCCAGGAAGGTGCGATGGGTACGGGCGGCGCGGCTCGCCTGCCGGGTCAGGTCCATCGACTCGTAGTCGTGGCAGTTGCGGCACTCCAGCGAGTCGTTGGCCTTGAGCCGGGCCCAATCATGGGTGGCCAGCACCAGGCGCTGGTCGAGGAACTTCTCGCGGGTGTTGATGGTGCCGAAGATCTTGCCCCATACCTCCTTGGAAGCCTGCATCTTGCGCGCGATCTTGTCGGTCCAGTCGTGCGGCACGTGGCAGTCCGGGCAGGTGGCGCGGACCCCGGAGCGGTTGCTGTAGTGGATCGTGGTCTTGAGTTCCTCGAACACGTTGTCGCGCATCTCGTGGCAACTGGTGCAGAACACCTCGGTGTTGGTCGCGTCCATCGCCGTGTTGAAGCCTCCCCAGAACAGGATCCCCGCGATGAAGCCGCCCAGGGTGAGGAAGCCCAGGCTCAGGTAGCGTGCCGGCGCGGTGAACTGGCGCCAGAAGCCCCGCAGGGTCGCGATGGCGCGGTGGACCGGGCTCATTGGTGCGCCTGCCCGGCCTGCGCCGCCCGCTCCTCGCGCAGCATCGTGTCGATGTCGCGGAACTGGTTGCCGACCAGCGGCTTGGCGTCGGTCTGAACCACGTGGCACTGCACGCAGAAGTAGCGTCGCGGCGACACCTCGGCCAGGAACTGGTCGTCCCGGTCCATGTAGTGCGTCACGCTCACCGGGATCGCCTGGAACTGCGCGGCGGTATTGCGCGCGTGGCAGAGCATGCAGCGGTTGGAGTTCAGGTCGACCTGGTAGCCCTCGATGCTGTGCGGGATGGTGGGCGGCTGCATCGGGTAGGCGCGTTCGCGGCGCAGGTCGAAGTTCTCCACGCTGGCCATCGGCAGCGGGGTGACCTCGGTGGTGATCGGGATGTTCCGGCGCAGGCCGTCGATGTCCTGTGCCGGGTTGCCGCGGGCGCCGACTTCGGGCGCGGGCGGGGCCACCTGCGGCGGCGGCTCATTCCGGCCGCAGGCCGCCAGCGCCAGCAGCACCAGCGCCAGCAGCGAGTTGGATGCGAGCGCGCGCATGTCAGGCCCCTCCCACGGCGGCCACGCGGACCGCGCACTTCTTGAAGTCGGTCTGCTTGGAGATCGGGTCGGTGGCGTCGAGCGTGACCTTGTTGATCAGCTGCGCGGCGTCGAACCAGGGCACGAAGATCACCCCCCGCGGCATCCGGTTGCGACCGCGCGTTTCCACCCGCGTGCGCATCGCCCCGCGCCTGGAGACGACCTCGACCTCGTCGCCGCGCTTGAGCCCGCGCGCGCGCGCGTCGTCGGGATTCATGAAGGCGACCGCCGACGGCACCGCGCGGTAGAGCTCGGGAATGCGCATCGTCATCGACCCCGAATGCCAGTGTTCGAGCACGCGCCCGGTGACCAGCCACAGGTCGTATTCGTCGTCGGGCGATTCGGCGGGCGGTTCGTAGGGCAATGCCCAGATCACGGCGCGCCCGTCGGGCTGCCCGTAGAACTCGAAGCCCTTGCCGGGCTTGACGTAGGGATCGGCGCCCTCGCGGTAGCGCCAGCGCGTTTCCTTGCCGTCGACCACCGGCCAGCGCAGTCCGCGGACCTGGTGGTAGGTGTCGAATGGCGCGAGGTCGTGCGCGTGCCCGCGGCCGAACTCCGCGTACTCCTCGAACAGGCCCTTCTGCACGTAGAAGCCGAACGCCTCCGACTCGTGGTTGGCGTAGCCCTCCTCGATCTGGTCGACGCCGAATGCATCGACCTTGCCGTTGCGGTACAGCACCTCGAACAGGGTCTTGCCGCGGAACTGCGGGTTGGCCGCCAGGATCTCCTCGGGCCAGCACTCGTCGGTGGTGAAGCGCTTGGAGAACTCCATCAGCTGCCACAGGTCCGAGCGCGCCTCACCGGGCACGTCCACGAGCTGGTGCCAGAAATGGGTGCGGCGCTCGGCATTGCCGTACGCGCCCTCCTTCTCCACCCACATCGCCGAAGGCAGGATCAGGTCCGCGGCCTGGCAGGTCACCGTGGGATAGGCGTCGGACACCACGATGAAGTTGTCCGGGTTGCGATAGCCGGGATAGCCCTCCTCCAGCATGTTGGCCGCGGCCTGCATGTTGTTGTTGACCTGCACCCAGTAGGCATTGAGCTTGCCGTCCTTGAGGGCGCGGTTCTGCTCGACCGCGTGGTAGCCGGGCTTGTCCTTGATGATGCCGTGCGGGATCTTCCAGATCTCCTCGGCGTGGCGGCGGTGCTCGGGATTGGCGACGACCATGTCCGCCGGCAGGCGGTGGCTGAAGGTGCCGACTTCGCGCGCGGTGCCGCAGGCGGAGGGCTGGCCGGTGAGTGAGAACGGGCTGTTGCCGGGGGTGGCGATCTTCCCGGTCAGCAGGTGGATGTTGTAGACCATGTTGTTGGCCCACGTGCCGCGCGTATGCTGGTTGAAGCCCATCGTCCAGAACGACATCACCTTGATGCCGGGATCGGCGTAGAGCTCGGCGAGCTTCTCCAGCCAGCCGCGCTCGATGCCGGTCATCTCGACCGCACGCTCGAGCGTGTACGGCGCCACGAAGCGCGCGAATTCGTCGAAGTCGATGTCGACCCCGCCCTCGGGGTCGTGGCCGTGCGTGGCCGCCACCTGCAGCGGATGTTCGGCGCGCAGGCCGTAGCCGATGTTGTCGTGGCCGCGGCGGAACTTGGTGTGCTTCTCGACGAATTCGCGGTTGACCTTGCCGCTGGGGATGATGTGGTTGGCGATGTAGTTCAGGATCACCAGGTCGGTCTGGGGCTTGAACACCATCGGGATGTCGGCGAGGTCGAAGCTGCGGTGCTCGAAGGTCGACAGCACGGCTACCTTGACGTGCGGGTTGGACAGCCGGCGGTCCGTCACCCGTGTCCAGAGGATCGGATGCATCTCGGCCATGTTCGACCCCCACAGCACGAACGCATCGGCGGCCTCGATGTCGTCGTAGCAGCCCATCGGCTCGTCCATGCCGAAGGTCCGCATGAAACCGGTGACCGCCGAGGCCATGCAGTGGCGTGCGTTGGGATCGATGTGGTTGCTGCGGAAGCCGGCCTTCATCAGCTTGTTGGCCGCGTAGCCTTCCCACACCGTCCACTGCCCCGAGCCGAACATGCCGATGCCGTCGCCGCCCTTGGCCTTGAGCACGGCGCGGAACTTCTCCGCCATCACGTCGAAAGCCTCGTCCCAGCCCACCGGGGTGAAGTCGCCTTCCTTGTCGTAGACGCCGTTCTTCTTGCGCAGCAAAGGCGTGGTGAGCCGGTCGGCGCCGTACATCACCTTGGACAGGAATTAGCCCTTGACGCAGTTGAGGCCGCGGTTGACCTCGGCCAGCACGTCGCCGTGGGTGGCCACCACGCGACCGTTATGGACGGCGACGTTGATGCCGCAGCCGGTGCCGCAGTAGCGGCACGGGGCCTTGCTCCACTTGAGCGCATTGCCGCCCTCGACGACCGGCTCGGCCACCTGGGCCGGAACCGGCAGGCCGGCGGCCGCGGCCGCACTGGCGATGGCGGTGTTGCGGATGAACTCGCGGCGACTTGTACTCATCGCAGTGACTCCTGGCGGGCGGGCGCCGATGCGGCTGCGTCGGCCAGCCCCCGCGGTTCGACATGGTGGTAGACGAGGTTGACGGCATAGACGCCGGCCACCGACTCGATCAGCCGGATGTTGTCCATCAGCCCGGCGGTCCCGTCGCTTTCCTGCAGCAGCACGCTGCGGGTGTCGTCCTGCAGGGCGAGTTCGAGACCGTGCGCGCCTGCGATGGTGGCCGCGAGCGCGGGGATCGCGTCGGGGCGGTGGCGCACCACCAGGCTGGCCAGATGCCATTCGGGCGCAGGTTCAGGCATCGATGGCCTCCTCGTGGAGCGCGGACAGCGACAGGGCGCCGGCCGGGCAGCCGGCGATGCAGGCACCGCAGCCGGTGCACCGGTCGGACAGGACCTCGGGTACCGGCATCGTGCGCGACGGTGCGAAACGGATGGCGGCGGTGGGGCAGGCATCCCGGCAGCTGAAGCAGACCACGCCCTGGGTGGCCAGGCACTCCTGCCCGACCAGCGCACGCAGTGCCCATGGCCGCTGCTCGACCGGTCGGAACAGCTGCGCATCGCACGCGCCTGCGCAGTCGCCGCAGAAACTGCATTCGCCGCGCCGCGGGTCGAACATCGGCAGACCACCGGCCCCCTGCACCAGGACAGCCTCTGGACAGGCGCGCACGCAGTCTCCGCAGCCAGTGCAGGCGTCGGAGAATGGCGATTCATCGATCGCCCATGGCGGGCGCAACACCGGTTCGCCACGCAGCCGCCCACGCAGCAGCGTCCTGCGTGACACGCTGGCGCGGTCAGGCGCGATTCCCGCCACGCCCCTCACCCGCCCGCGGGGCCTGGCGGGCCCGCGATCATCTGGTAGATCCACACCGCGAAGCCGTACCCGCCCACGATCATGACCGACAACACCGGAAACAGGACCACGGTGATGAACAGGAACAGCAGGATTTCCCGTCGTTTCCGCGGCTGATCGGGACTGGTCTCCACCTGCATCACTCCTGCTGGCGCCTCGGCTTGCCCGGGAAGCCTACCCTCTGCACGAGTGAAGGCCAAGCAGCGCGTGCCCGCGTCGTGACGCCCGACGCTGTCGTCAGCTGCATGCTGCAGCGCACAGCGGTCGACGCCCGGGCGCCCTCAGTCCTGCGCGGATCCCGCGCGCGAGAACGCCCTCGCCGCGAGGGCGAACGAATGACAGCGCGCCTGATGGTCGAATACGTTGGCCGTCAGCATCAGTTCGTCGGGACGATGCCGCGCGGCGAATGCGGCGATGCCCTCGCGCACGTCATCGGCATCCCCCACCACCGAACAGGCCAGCGCCTGCTCCACCATCGCCTTTTCCTGCGGCGTCCAGAACGCTTCGATGTCGTCGATCGGCGGCGGGATCAGCCCGGGCGCGCCGCGGCGCAGGCGCACGAAGCTCTGCTGCTGCGTGGTGAACAGGCGCTGCGCATCGGCGCGCGTATCGGCCGCCACCACGTTGAGCGCAAGCATGGCGTACGGTGCGCGCAGGTACTTGGACGGGCGGAAATCCCGGTGATAGAGCGCCACCGCCTCGGTCATGGCCGCGGGCGCGAAGTGCGAGGCGAAGGCATACGGCAGGCCCAGCGAGGCGGCGAGCTGTGCGCCGAACAGGCTCGAGCCGAGGATCCAGACCGGCACGTCGAGACCTGCGCCTGGCACCGCCTGCACCGGCTGGCCCGGCTGCGCGGGCTCGAAATAGCGCAGCAGTTCCATGACATCGGAAGGAAAGGCGTCGGCGCCGGCGTAGTAGCGGCGCAGCGCGCGGGTCGTGGGCTGGTCGGTGCCCGGCGCGCGCCCCAGCCCAAGGTCGATGCGGCCCGGGTACAGCGACGCCAGGGTACCGAACTGCTCGGCCACCTGCAGCGGCGCATGGTTGGGCAGCATCACCCCGCCCGCCCCGACACGGATGGTCGAGGTGCCGCCCGCGATATGGCCGATCAGGACAGCCGTCGCCGCGCTGGCGATGCCGGGCATGTTGTGGTGTTCGGCCAGCCAGAACCGGCGGTAGCCCAGCGCCTCCGCCTGGCGCGCCAGGTCCAGCGAATTGGCGAAGGCCTGGGCCGGTGTACTGCCCTCGCAGACCGGCGCCAGGTCGAGCAGGGAGTACGGGATCGACGGAGCGGGATGGTTGGCCATGGCGCTGAGGTGGGGGCGGTCGGCCGGCTTTCCATGCCGGGACATGGAACGGGAACGCGACAGGGATGGAAAAATGCCGTGGCCCCGCATGATGTGATAGAACAGGGCTTCGCCGCCAGCTCAGGAGGAGCAGGGATGCAAAGGATCGCTACGGCCGCAGGACCCCATGCCCGCACGGGCGCCGCCTTGTTGACGCTCGTTCTCGGCGTCTGGGCAGTCAACGCCTGCGCGCAGACACACGGCTCACTGCAGGGCAAGGACACTGGCCTGCCCGCCCTCCTTCCCGCTGAAATCCACGGCGTCTGGGATCTGGCTCCTGAACCGTGCTACGTCGACCCGGCGGTCGAGAGCGACAGCCGTCTGCAGATCGGTGCGGACTTCGTTCGCGGCTATGAGGAACTGATGGAGATCCGCGAAGTCGCGAGGATTTCGGACATCCCGCTGGCTTTGCGTGTCCTTGCAGTCTCGGACATCGCACCCCCGGATCTGCAGGGCCCAGCCATCTATGTGCTCTCCGGTGACTCGCTGACGATCGCGGACGCCGAACAGGCGCGAAGCTATGTACGCTGCCGGAGCGCATCGAGCGGGCGGGACGGGTCATGAGCCCGGAAGGCGGAAGCGGGCACCGGGTCCTTCAGCTCGGTGCGCCCGATGCGCACGGAAACCAGACCAATATTCCGGTCACCGACCTGGAGTCGCTGGTCACCCATCATCCGAAAGGCAACCGCCACGCAGCCATGATCGACGGCGTGATCGTGGGCGTGGAGTCCAGGACCAAGCGCTCGTATGCCTACATCGGTGGCGAATTCCAGGAAATCGAGACGCGGCGGACCGACGAGTACGGCGCGCTGGCTCCGGACCAGGTGCTGCTGATCAAGGATTTCATCATCGAGTCGCGGCGCGCCAGCGACGCGGGATGGACCAGACAGTTGGATGTTCCATCCCCGATTTCCGGGACAGTCAGCCGGCGCGACGATCGAAACGGACTGGTCGAGATCTCGAACGAATCCGGCGAGGTCATCGTGCGCATGCGTCACCTGAGCGGCATCAAGGTGAATGCAGGGGACGATGTCTCCTACGGGCAGCCGTTGGGAACCCAGGACAACCTGGGACTCGGCCTGCCGCCTGGGCGATCCGTGCACGTGCACATGGAAATCGACACCCGCCACTACGCCCAGTTCGAACGCTACGTGGCGGACCTGGTCGAAGGGCGACTGCTCCACACCGCCCCGTCCCGAGGCGGCAGCCGCGAGCTGGCTGTCGCGCACGACGGCACCTTCCGCCTCGGCGAATCCCACGCCCGCATCGGCGTCCTGCAGCAGGTCATGCATGGCGAGGGCTATCGCGCGGCGGGCGGCGGGCCGCTCGATCGCGATGGCGTCTACCGGGCGTCGATGCAGGGGGCGCTGCTGGACTTCCAGCGCGCGCATGGCCTTCCGCAGACGGGCGACATCGATCCGGCCACGCTGCGCCTCGCGCCCGCACCGCGCCCGCGCGAGCGCGACCTGGCCGACCACTTCGAGCCCGGGCGGCCGCTGCCGCGCCAGGCGGACCAGGCCACGGCGCCCGGGCATCGCGACCATCCGGACCACCGGCACCGGTTGCCGCCCGAAGCGGAAGCGCCGGTCAACCGCCAGGGGGCGCGCCCGGCGTCGACCGGGCTGCTGGACCGGCTGTTGCCCGCGCTGGACGGAGGCGATTCGGGCGCGGTCGCGCGTGCACTCTCCGATCTCGCCCGGTCCGAAGAGATGCAGGCCTGGCTGCAGCACGGACACGCGACACTTGAGCTCCAGCAGCCGCAGGCCGCCGCCGGTCGCGACCACGCCCGCGCGCCTGAGCCCTTGCCCCAAGGCTGAGGATCCGGAGCTCCGCTCGGCAGGATCGGTCGAGGGCAACGAGGGAGATGCGCGGTGACCGCGAAGCGTTCGCCCCGCCGCCCTACCCTGCCATCACCACGCGGTTGCGGCCTCCGGCCTTGGCCAGATACAGCCGGCGGTCCGCATCGCCCAGCAGCCGGTGCAGGTCGTCGCCCGGCGTCGCGGTGCGCACGCCGATGCTGACGGTCATGCGCAGCGCACCGCCCGGCACGCGCACCCGCAACGCTTCGATCCGCTGCCTCAGCGTCTCGAAATAGGACGCCAGGGCGTCGCCTTCCAGCCCGGGCACGAGCAGGCAGAACTCCTCGCCGCCAAAACGGGCCACGTGGTCCTGCGGGCGGGCGTGGTGCGACAGCTCGCCCGCCATGGCGCGCAGCGCATGGTCGCCGGCGTCGTGGCCCCAGCCGTCGTTGATGTGCTTGAAGTGGTCGATGTCGAGGATGGCCATGGCCAGCGGCTGGTCCTGCGCGCGCAGTTCCGGCACCAGGCGCTCGGCCTGCTCGAGGAAGTGGCGCCGGTTGGGCAGGCCGGTGAGGAAATCGCGGGTGGCCAGGTCCTGCAGGCTGCCGATCAGCTCGAGCTGGTCGACGTTCTGCGACACGCGGCAGAAGAACTCCTCGCGCGAGAACGGCTTGCGCAGGAAGTCGTTGGCGCCGTTCTTGAGGAAGCGGGCCACGAGCCCGGCATCTTCGCGTCCGGACACGCCGATCACCGCGACGCGGTCGCGGGCGCGCACGCCGCGCATGCGCCGGGTCAGCTCGACCCCCTGCATGCCGGGCATTTCCTGGTCGACCAGGGCCAGGCGGATCGTGGGATCGCCCTCCAGGAGGCGCAGCGCCGCGTCGCCGTCCTCGGCCTGGACCACGCGGTAGCCGTAGGTCTCGAGCAGGCTCGCCGTGTGCGCGCGCGCCGACGACGAATCGTCCACCACCAGCGCCGAGATGCGGCGGTTGCGCTCCAGCCGCTTCACCAGCCAGACGATGTAGTCGAGGCTGCCCGGGGTGCTCTTGAGCACGAAGTCGATCACCCGCCGCCGCAGCAGCCGCTCGCGCAGGTCCTCGTCGTAGACGCCGGTGACCACCACCGTCGACAGCCCGCGCTCGAGCAGGCAGTTCACCACCTCGTCGCGGTCGCCGTCGGCCAGCACCAGGCCGGTCAGGGCGAGGAACCAGTCGTCATGGCGGTCCAGCAGCGCCCGCGCCTCCGACAGGGTGGTGGCGACCATCACCGGCAGCTCCAGCTTCTGCTCGATCGCCCCGGCCACCGCCTGGGTATAGGCGCGCGAGTTCTCCAGCAGCAGCACGCGCTGCGGCAGGGTGTTCCTGGCGACGATTGGCTGGAGCAGGGTCATGCGCCCGCACCCGTGCGGTGGCGTCACACCGATAACGGCCGATCCCGGGCCGGCTTGAACAGGCCCCGCCCGGGGCTCCGGCTCAGATCTCGACCTGCGCCCCCAGTTCCACCAGCCGGTTGCCGGGAATCCTGAAGAACTGGTTGGCGGGCGCGGCGTTGCGGTGCATCACCGCGAACAGGCGGTCGCGCCAGACCGGCATGCCGCGGTTGGCGCTCGACACGATGGTCTCGCGGCTGACGAAATAGGTGGTCTCCATCGGGTCGAAGATCAGCGAACCGTGGTCGGCCGCCTGCATCAGCGCCTGGGGCACGTCGGGCGTTTCCATGAAGCCGAAGCGCACCACCACCCGGTGGAAGCCGTCCCCGATCGAATCGATGGACAGGCGCCTGCCCGCCGTGGCGTACGGCACCGTCAGCGTTTCCACGGTGAGGAACACGTTGCGCTCGTGCAGCACCTTGTTGTGCTTGAGGTTGTGCAGCAGCGCATGCGGGACCACGCCCTTGTCGCTGGTCATGAACACCGCCGTGCCTTCCACGCGCACCGGCGGTGCCAGCATCAGGCCGGGGATGAACGCATCCAGGCGGATGCCTTCCTTCTGCATCTCCTCGCGAAGGACCTCGCGCCCGCGCCGCCAGGTCCGCAGCAGGGTGAACAGCACGATGCCCAGCACCACCGGGAACCAGGCCCCCTGCAGCACCTTGGCGCCATTGGCCACCAGGAAGGCGATGTCGATGACCAGGAACAGCGCGCACAGCGGCAGCACCCAGCGCCGCTGCCCGGGCCACAGCGTGCGCGCCACCAGGGCCAGCAGCAGGGTGTCGATCAGCATTGTCGCCGACACCGAGATGCCGTAGGCCGCCGCCAGCGACGAGGAGTTGCCGAACGACAGCACCAGCCCGACCACGATCGCCATCATGGTCCAGTTGATCGCGGGAATGTAGATCTGGCCGATGGTCTCGCTGGAGGTGTGCTTGATCCGCATCCGCGGGATGTAGCCCAGCTGCATCGCCTGGCGGGCGATCGAGTAACCGCCGGTGATCACCGCCTGCGAGGCGATCACCGTGGCCAGGGTGGCCAGCACGATCATCGGCCACTGCGCCCAGCCGGGCACGCCCACGTAGAAGGGATTGCGGATCGCGGCCGGGTCCTCGAGCACCAGCGCGCCCTGCCCCAGGTAGTTGAGCATCAGCGCCGGCAGCACGAAGAAGTACCAGCCGTAGCGGATCGGGCGTGGCCCGAAATGGCCCATGTCGGTGTAGATCTCCTCGCCGCCGGTCACCTCCAGCACCACCGCGCCGAGGATGAAAATGCCGCCCCAGGTGTGCTCGATGAAGAACCGGGCCGCCCACCACGGGTTGATCGCGTGCAGCACTTCCGGCTCGTGCAGGATGTTCATCAGCCCCAGCGCGGCCAGCGCGGCGAACCACAGCACCGTGACCGGCCCGAACACCCGGCCGACCCCGGCCGTGCCGTAGCGCTGGCTCGCGAACAGCGCCACCAGCACCACCAGGGTGATCGGCACGATCCAGCGGTGCAGGCCCGGCGCCACCACCTCCAGGCCTTCGACCGCCGAGAGCACCGAGATGGCCGGCGTGATGACGCCGTCGCCGAAGAACAGCGAGGCGCCGAGGATGCCGAGGATGCCGACCGTGTAGGCCGAGCGCGAACCCTTGGGGAAGCAGCGCTGCGCCAGGGCCATCAGCGCCATGATGCCGCCCTCTCCGTCGTTGTCGGCGCGCATGATGATCGTGACGTACTTGAGCGTGACCACCAGGCTCAGCGCCCAGAAGATCATCGACAGTACGCCCAGCACGGTGTCGTGGTCGGCCACCAGTCCGTAGTGCGGCGAGAACGCCTCGCGGATGGTGTACAGCGGACTGGTCCCGATGTCGCCGAACACCACGCCGATCGCGCCGACCACCAGGCCGGCCATCCCGACCCGGCCGTTGCCCGGCGCATGCGTTCCGGATCCTGCAGGCGGGTGGGCGGTGTTGGACATGGCGGGCAGCGCGTCCGGTCAGCGAAGCGCGGACTGTAGCGCCTTGCGGATGATGGTTTCGGCAGGGTCGCCTTCCGACGCGGCGGCCTTGGCCATCTTCTGCGCCTCCGCCGGCTTGTAGCCCAGCTGCTGCAGGGCCACGATCGCCTCGGACAGCGGGTCGGCCGGGACCGGCGCGCCCACGCCGGGAACCGTGCCCACGGCCAGGTCGGCGGCGCGGTCGCGCAACTCCACCACGATCCGCTCGGCGGTCTTCTTGCCGATCCCGGGGATGCGGGTGAGTGCGGTAACATCGCCCGTCTGCACGAGCGTCGCGAACTGGTTGACCGTGGCGCCGGACAGGATCGCGAGCGCGATCTTCGCGCCGATGCCGCTGACCTTCTGCACGTCGCGGAACAGCCGCCGCTCGGCCTCCGTGAGGAAGCCGTACAGCGACACGCTGTCCTCCTTCTGCGCGTAGTGGGTGAACAGCGCCACCTCGCGCCCGGCTTCGGGCAGGTCGTAGAAGGTGCTCATCGGCGCCTCCAGTTCGTAGCCCACCCCGTGCACGTCGACGACGAGCCAGGGCGGCTGCTTGTGGACGAGGATGCCCCTGAGGCGACCGATCATGGCGCTGGCCTCCAGCCAATCGATGTGGAATGCGAGGACGCGCGCGCGACGCGCGCGGAGCGGGACGCGCCGGCGGGCGCGGTCAGGGTGGCGGCCGCCCTCATTTCCTGCTCCAGGCCTGCTGCGTGCTCACGCCCAGGCGGCGCGCGGTCGCGCGCACGTGGGCATGGGTGATCGCGATGGCCAGGGCGTCGGCGGCGTCGGCCTGCAGCTTGCCCTGCAGGTTGAGCATCAGCCCGACCATGTGCTGGATCTGCCCCTTCTCCGCCCCGCCCTTGCCGACCAGGGCCAGCTTCACTTCCTTGGCCGCGTACTCGTGCACGGGCAGGTCGCGCAGCAC
>JAEXTE010000056.1 GCA_023453655.1 Pseudomonadota bacterium | reverse complement strand
AACGTGGAAAAGCTGATCAAGGACCACAAGGTCGAATTCGTCGACCTGCGCTTCGTGGACATGCGCGGCGTGCAGCAGCACGTCACCTTCCCGGCGAGCATCGTCGAGCCCGCGCTGTTCGAGGAGGGCAAGATGTTCGACGGCTCCTCCATCGCCGGCTGGAAGGGCATCAACGAGTCGGACATGATCCTGCTGCCCGACGCGTCCACCGCCTACCTGGATCCGTTCTACGCCGATCCCACGCTCAACCTGACCTGCGACATCCTCGACCCGGCGACGATGCAGGACTATTCGCGCGATCCGCGCGGCATCGCGCGTCGCGCCGAGGCCTACCTCAAGTCCAGCGGCATCGCCGACCAGGCGTTCTTCGGCCCCGAGCCCGAATACTTCATCTTCGACTCGGTGCGCTTCGCCAACGAGATGGGCAACACGTTCTTCCATGTCGAGTCCGAGGAAGCGGCCTGGAACACTGGCAAGGAGTACGAAGGCGGCAACAGCGGCTACCGCCCGGGCGTCAAGGGCGGCTACTTCCCGGTTCCGCCGACCGACTCGCTGCATGACCTGCGCGCGGAGATGGTCAAGACGCTCGAGCAGATCGGCATCGAGACCGAGGTGCACCACCACGAGGTCGCGACCGCCGGCCAGTGCGAGATCGGCACCAAGTTCAACTCGCTGGTGAAGAAGGCCGACGAGCTGCTCGCGACCAAGTACGTCATCCGCAACGTCGCCTTCCGCAACGGCAAGACCGCGACCTTCATGCCCAAGCCGATCGTCGGCGACAACGGCAGCGGCATGCACGTGCACCAGTCGCTGGCCAAGGGCGGTCAGAACCTGTTCTCTGGCGACGGCTACGGCGGCCTGTCGCAGATGGCGCTGTGGTACATCGGCGGCATCTTCAAGCACGCGCGCGCGATCAACGCCTTCGCCAACTCGGGCACCAACAGCTACAAGCGCCTGGTGCCGGGCTTCGAGGCGCCGGTGATGCTGGCCTACTCGGCGCGCAACCGCTCGGCGAGCTGCCGCATCCCGTGGGTGTCCAACCCCAAGGCGCGCCGCATCGAGGTGCGTTTCCCCGATCCGCTGCAGTCGGGCTACCTGACCTTCACCGCGCTGATGATGGCCGGCCTGGACGGCATCAAGAACCAGATCGACCCGGGCGGCCCGGCCGACAAGGACCTGTACGACCTGCCGCCGGAGGAGGAGAAGAAGATCCCGCAGGTCTGCTCGAGCCTGGACCAGGCGCTGGCCGCGCTCGACGCGGACCGCGACTTCCTCAAGGCCGGCGGGGTGATGAGCGATGACTTCATCGACGGCTACATCGATCTGAAGATGCAGGAGGTCACGCGCTTCCGCGCCGCGACCCATCCGCTCGAATACCAGATGTACTACGGCGTCTGATGCCAGGGGCCGCCTTCCCCCGTTCGCGGGGGAAGGTCGGGGCGAACGGCGCGCGACGCGCCTTCGCGGCCAGCCTGCAGTGATACGCGTCCGGCGGCGAGCCGGACGTGCGGCCCTCCCCCACGCGGGCCGCGGACTTTCCACGACGAGGAACGGCGACACGGAAGCGGCATCCAGCAAGAGGCGGGAAAGGCAAGTGGCCGGTCGTACGCACCGCAGAGTGCGCGCCGGCGACCGCGCCAGGGCATGGGGATGCCGGGCGTGGCGGATCGAGCAGCACGCAAGACCGGGGAGGGCTTTCCATCCAATGAGGAGCCTGTCATGTCGTCTCGAAAGATCGCGTTTGCCACACTCCTGTCCACCGGCCTGCTGCTGGCCGGAAACGCAGCCGCGGAAGTCTCGGGCTCGGTCACGGTCGTCAGCGACTACGTGTTCCGTGGCGTCACCCAGACCAACGAGAAGCCCGCCCTGCAGGGCGGCGTGACCTGGGAGCACGAAAGCGGCTTCTACGCCGGGGCCTGGGGCAGCAGCATCAGCTGGCTGTCCGACTCGGATCCGGACATCTCCAGCCAGGTCGAACTGGACGGCTTCATCGGCTACGCCGGCGACTTCGGCGACAGCGGCGTCGGCTACGACGTCGGCGCCAACTACTACTGGTACCCGGGCGACTATCCGGCCGGCTTCACCGACGTCGACACGCTCGAGCTGTACTTCGGCCTGAGCTGGAACGTGCTCAGCGCCAAGTACTCCTACGCCACCACCGACCTGTTCGGCATCCCCGATTCGGACGGCAGCAGCGCGCTCGACCTGGGCGTGGGCTGGGAGTTCGACGGCGGCTGGAGCGTCGGCGCCGGCTACGGCCAGCAATGGGTCAGCGGCTACGGCGGCGAGCTCGACTACGACTACTGGAAGGTCACCGGCGGCAAGAGCTTCGAGAACGGCTTCGCCATCGGCCTGGAGTGGCACGACACCGACATCAGCGGCGCCGACGACACCGTGCTGGTGTCGCTGTCGAAGTCGTTCTGAACGCGCACCACGACACAGGAGCCACCATGAAACTGATCATCGCCATCATCCGCCCGTTCAAGCTCGACGAGGTGCGCGAGGCGCTGGCCGAGGCCGGCGTGAATGGACTGACCGTCACCGAGGTCAAGGGCTTCGGCCGCCAGAAGGGCCACACCGAACTGTACCGCGGCGCCGAGTACGTCGTGGATTTCCTGCCCAAGCTCAAGATCGAGGCGGCCGTCTCGGACGAGACCTTCGAAGCCGCGCTCGAGGCGATCAACCGCGCCGCGGGCACCGGCAAGGTCGGCGACGGCAAGGTGTTCGTCGTCGCGCTCGACCAGGTCATCCGCATCCGCACCGGCGAGATCGGCGCCGATGCGCTCTAACCCACTTCCGGAGGCAGTCCCCATGAAGATCCAGAAGCTCTCCGCCGTGGCGTCGCGAAGCCGTCTCCCGGCGTTCGCGCTGCTGTTGCTGTGCCTGCTGGCCACGATCGCCATGCCCGCATTCGCCCAGGATGCCGTCGATCCCGCCGCGGCCGAAGTGGCCGAGGTGGCCGCCGCCGTCGTCGAGGAGGCGGCCGCGCCGGCCTTCGACAGCGGCAACATCGCATGGATGTTGACCTCGACCCTGCTCGTGCTGCTGATGGTGGTGCCGGGCCTGGCGCTGTTCTACGGCGGCATGGTGCGCTCGAAGAACGTGCTGTCGGTGCTGATGCAGGTGCTGGTCGTGTTCTCGATGGTCATCATCCTGTGGGTGTCCTACGGCTACAGCGCCGCGTTCACCGAAGGCAACAACTTCTTCGGCTCGTTCACCGAGAAGGCCTTCCTCAAGGGCATCACCACCAGCAGCGAATCGGCCGGGCTGCCGGAACTGCTGTTCGTGGTGTTCCAGTCCACCTTCGCCGGCATCACCACCGCCCTGATCGTCGGTTCGTTCGCCGAACGCATCAAGTTCAAGGCGGTGCTGCTGTTCTCGGCGATCTGGGTGACCTTCGCCTACCTGCCGATGGTGCACATGGTGTGGAGCGGCGGCTTCCTGGCGCACAAGGGCGTGCTCGACTTCGCCGGCGGCACCGTTGTCCACATCAACGCCGGTATCGCGGGGCTGGTGGGTGCCTACTTCCTGGGCAGGCGCCTGGGCTTCGGCAAGGAAGCGCTCAAGCCGCACAACGTGCCGTTCACCTTCATCGGCGCCTCGCTGCTGTGGGTCGGCTGGTTCGGCTTCAACGCCGGCTCGGCCGTGGCCGCGAACGAGATCGCGTCGCTGGCGATGATCAACACCATGGTGGCCACCGCCGCCGGCGTGGTGGCGTGGAGCCTGGTCGAGGCGATCTCCAAGGGCCGTCCTTCCGCGCTCGGCGCGGCGTCCGGCGCCATCGCCGGCCTGGTGGGCATCACCCCCGCCGCGGGCACCGTGGGCCCGATGGGCGCGCTGGTGATCGGCCTGGCCGCCGGCGCGATCTGCGTCTGGGGCGTCAATGGCCTCAAGCGCCTGCTGCGCGTGGACGACACCGCGGACGTGTTCGGCGTGCACGCGGTCGGCGGCATCGTCGGCGCGGTGCTGACCGGCGTGTTCAGCGATGCCTCGCTGGGCGGCACCGGCATCGAGGGCACGATCGGCGCGCAGGTCTGGGCGCAGACTTTCAGCGTGCTGTTCACGATCCTGTGGTGCGCCGTGGTCACCGCGGTGGCCATCCTCATCACCCGCGCGCTGGTCGGCCTGCGCGTGAGCGACGAGGACCAGCGCCAGGGCCTGGACATCGTCTCGCACGGCGAGTCCGCCTACGAGAG
>JAEXTE010000402.1 GCA_023453655.1 Pseudomonadota bacterium | reverse complement strand
GATGTTCGTGCTGGGTGGCGTGTGCCTGTCGATCACCGCCTATGCCTGGATGGACCTGCCCGGCGTCGACGCCAGCATGGAAGGCCTGCTCCACGGCATCACCGCGCAGGGCGCATTCCTGTTCACCACCACCGGCCTGGTGCTGCAGGCGCTGCGCCTGCGGCACGATCCACGCTGGCGTCGACAGGCGCGCTGGCTGCTGCCGTGGGCACTGGCCTGTTTCGGCGCGATCTGGGTACTCGCGCTGTGGCGCGAGCTGCCGCGCGGCCTTGCGCAGAAGGTGGTGATCGCCTCGATCGTCTGCTGGCTGGCGGCGATGTCCCTGCACATGCGACGCCTCGCCCGCCGGGGCTGACGCTCAGGCCCCGGGTCCGGCTTCCTGCTGCTGGCCGTAGCGCAGCCAGAGGGCGCCGAGATGCACGTCGGCGAACACCTGCGCTTCCAGTCCCGAGCCGATCGCCGACAGCACGCAGTGCTCCACCGTGTCCACGCCGCGCGGCTTGACGTGGGCCACCCGCATCCGTCCCAGTTGCGGACCGACTTCCGCCACCAGCGCGCGCCAGTCGGCGGCGTCCAGCGACGGCCCTTCCAGCTCGTCCACCAGCAGCAGCCGTTCGACCGGATGCTGCTTGACCGCCTCGCAGATCGCCAGCCAGTAGCCGAACGTGTTGTCGCGCGTGTTGGGTCCGGTCACGTGCGCCTGCAGCTCGCCTGCCTCACGCCGCAGCGTGATCCTGAAATCCTGGTCCATCGATCCCCTCCCCGCCTGCATGACGCAACGCATTGCCCGGATGGCGCCGGCCGCCCGCGTCGTCCTGGCGGGACATCTCCCGCGACGGACGGCCCGCATCCTACCCCGCCCCGGCCGGCGCGTTAAAACCGCGGCGACGCGGCCTGCACGGGCAGACCACAAGGCGAACCGCATGATCCGCCTCCCACAAGCCGGAGCCACGCGATGAACAAGCACGATACCAATCCCGATCCGATCACCGGTGCCCCGGGTGCCCATCCCGTGGGCGTGGCTGCCGGCGGCACGGCGGGCGCCATCGCCGGCGCGGCGGTCGGCAGTTTCTTCGGCCCGATCGGCACCCTGATTGGCGGCGGCATCGGCGCAATCGGTGGCGCCTCGGGCGGCAAGGCCATCGCCGAGCGCGTCGACCCGACGGCCGAGGTCGAGTACTGGCGCCAGGATGCCAGCGGCCGCGAGTACTACCGGGCCGACCGCGACTTCGACCGCGACTACGCACCGGCCTATCGCCTGGGCACGGAACACCGCAACGAGGCGGGCCGCCGCGACTGGAGCGAGGCCGAAGCCGACCTGCGGACGCGCTGGAACGAGACCCGCGGCGCCTCGACGCTGGACTGGGAGGCCGCGCAGCCGGCGGTGCGCGATGCCTGGGATCGCACCGACCGCACCTATGGTGCCTACGAGGACACCGACCGCTACTACGGCGAGCAGTACAGCAAGGCCGCCTACTATCGCAACGACTTCGATTTCCAGGACTACCGCCCCGCCTATCGCTACGGGACGCAGGCGCGCAGCCTGTCGGCGACCTCGGCCTGGGACGCGGACACCGAGTCGCGCCTGGAGCAGGGCTGGGAACGCGCCAAGGGCGAGTCCCGCCTGTCGTGGCAGGAAGCCAAGGAAGCGGTGAAGGATGCCTGGCACCGCGTCGAGCGCCGACTCCCGGGCGACGCGGACGGCGACGGCCGCTGATCCTGCAATGAAGCGGGAAAGCCCCCGTTTCGCGGGGGCTTTTCCATGCGATCCCCTTCGCCAACTCGTCCAACGTCCGTCGCCCCACGTGGCCCGACGGAAGCGCCGGCACCGTCCGCGCGGTCACACCCGGATCACCGCCGCTGCGCCAACCTGATCGCCAGACTTTCCGGAGAAACACCATGTCGCTGTTCAAGCTGTTCGCCTACGGCACCATCGGCTACCTCGCCTACCGCGCCTGGCAGCGCCACCAGGACACCACCACGCCCCCGCGCGTGCAGGACGACGGCACCCGCACCGCGCCGCACGGCGACCCCGTGCTCGTGGGCGAGCAGATCGATGTATCGGAACCTTCCCGCCCGATCGCGCACGCCAGCCGCGGCTTCGGCGGCGACTGAGCGAGGCCCCCGATGCGCCTGCTCGTCGTCATTACCGCGCTGGCCATGCCCCTCGTGGCGTGGCTGTCCAACACCGGCGCTTTCGGGCCGGACCAGGGCACCATTTCCGACCGCTATCCCACGCTGCTGGTCGCCGCCGGCTATGCGTTCTCGATCTGGAGCCTGATCTTCCTGCTGGACCTGCTCTACGCGTTCTGGCAAGCCGGCGGCGAACGCAAGCGCGACGGCACGCTCTCGCGCATCGCCCCCTGGGCGGCCGCGGGGTTCTTCCTCACCACGATCTGGATGCCGCTGTTCTCGCAGGAGCTGTTCGTGCCCTGCCTGCTGGTGATCTTCGGCGCACTCGCCTGCCTGGCGTACTGCGCCGTGCAGTTGACCCGCGATCCCGCGCCGCTGCAGCGCCAGCACCTGTTCGCCTGGCTGCCGCTGTCGCTGCACGCGGGCTGGCTCACGCTCGCCGCGTTCCTCAACCTCGCGCAGGTGATGGTGGCCTACGAAGTGATGCCGATAGACGCGCAGCTTCCATGGGCGCTCGGCCTGTATGCCGTGGCGGCGGTCGTGCTCCTCGCACTCAATCACCGCATGCGCGGCAATATCGTGTATGCGGCGGCGGCGTTGTGGGCGCTGGTCGCGGTCTACGTGCGCCAGTCCGGCCACGACCTGCCGGGCTCCGGCGCCTCGAGCTGGGTGGCGCTGGCGATCGCAGTACTGCTGTGCGTCCAGACCGCCATGCTGCGGGTACGCAATCCGGGTGGCTGGGTGCCGACGGCGGGACGGGTGGCGCTGCGCCGGTGAGTCATGCGTTCGGCCGGCGCCGCCCGGCCGAGCCAGTCGCAGTC
>JAEXTE010000294.1 GCA_023453655.1 Pseudomonadota bacterium | reverse complement strand
GGCCTGGCCCGGGCGCGCAGCCAGGCCAGCCTGGGCCGGCTCGAGCTCCGGTCGGCATCGCTGCGCGCGCAATCGCACGCGGCGCTGCGCGAGGCTGCGGCCGCGGTGGATACGGCGCCCGCGCTGGCGATGCCTGTCGACACCGCCTCGGACAGCCGCAGGGTGGTGGTCCGCTGCGCGCAGGCGGTGCTGGCGCATGTCCCGGCCACGCATGCCGGGCTGGAGCTGGTGCTGGATGCGCGCCACCGGATCGGCGTGGTCGGTCCCAACGGCAGCGGCAAGTCGAGCCTGCTGCGCGCGCTGGCCGGACGCGAGGCGCCCGCAAGCGGACGTATCGTGGTGGCCGGACGGGTCGCGCTGTTCGACCAGCAGCTCGACGGACTGGATCCGGCGCGGTCGCCGCTCGAGCACCTGCGCGCCGCCAACCCGTCGTTGCCGGAGCCGGAGGCGCGCGGGCGGCTGGCGCTGCTGGGCCTGGATGCAGACCTGGCGCGGACGCCGTGCGCACGGCTGAGCGGCGGCGAACGGGTCAGGGCCGCGCTGGCCTGCGTGCTCCATGCGCAGGCGCCGCCGGACCTGCTGCTGCTCGACGAGCCGGGCAACCATCTGGATCTCGATGCGCTGGAGACGCTGGAACGGATGCTGCGCCAGTACCGGGGCGGGCTGGTGCTGGTCTCGCACGACCGGCGGCTGCTGGAGAACGCCGGCCTGGAGCATCGGATCGATACCGGCACGACGCCGTGGCGGCTCGTGCCCTGGTGATCGCGGATGTGGCCGCAGGCCCCATGCGGCAGAATGTCCCATCGACGGCGCCTGACGCCGCAGCTGCAGGAAATCCCTTGAAGTTCTTCGTTTCGTGCGCCAAAGGCCTCGAGTACCTGCTCGTGGACGAGCTGCTGGCCCTCGGCTGCGCGCAAGCCACCGCGACCGTGGCCGGGGTCAACGCCGAAGGCTCCCTGGCCGACGCCCAGCGCGCCGTGCTGTGGTCGCGCCTGGCCAGCCGGGTGCTGTGGCCGCTGGCCGACTACGACTGCGCCGACGAACACGCGCTCTACGCCGGCGCGCGCGCGCTGGACTGGACCGCCCACCTGGATGCCGCGATGACCCTGGCGGTGGACGCGCATGTGTCCGGCAGCGCGATCACCCATGCGCGCTATGCGGCGCAGCGGCTCAAGGACGCGGTGGTCGACGTGCTGCGCGAGGCCAGCGGGGCGCGCCCCGACGTGGACGTGGAATCACCGGACCTGCGCCTGAACCTGGTGGTGCGCAAGGGCCGCGCGATCGTGTCGGTGGACCTGGGCGGCGGCCCCCTGCATCGCCGCGGCTGGCGGCGCGCGCAGGGCGATGCGCCGCTCAAGGAGAATCTCGCCGCGGCGCTGCTGCTGCGCGGCGGCTGGCCGGCGCTGTACGCCGAGGGCGGCGGCCTGCTGGACCCGATGTGCGGCAGCGGCACCCTGCTGATCGAAGGCGCGCTGATGGCCGCCGACGTGGCGCCCGGCCTGCTGCGCCATGGCGGGCGCGCGCCGAGCCGCTGGCGCGGGTTCGACCTCGCCTGCTGGGAGGCGCTGGTGGCCGGGGCGAGCGCGCGCGAGCGCGCCGGGCGCACGGCGCTGCGGCCGGTGTTCGCGGGCCGCGACCTCGATCCGCAGGCGATCCGCAACGCCCGCGAGAACGCCACGGCCGCGGGCCTGCGCGATGCCATCGACTTCCAGGTCGGGGATATCGCCGACCTGGCGGTCCAATCCGTCCCGCGCGGGCTGGTGGTCTGCAATCCGCCCTACGACGCGCGCCTGGCCGCCGATCCTGCGCTGTACCGCAGCCTTGGCAACGCGCTGTCCCGGGCGGTGCCGGACTGGCGCGCCAGCCTGCTGTGCGGCGACCGCGAGCTCGCCTTCGCCAGTGGCCTGCGGGCGAAGAAGAGCTACCAGCTGTTCAACGGCGCGCTCGAATGCACCCTGATCGTCTGCGATCCGGTGCGCCCGTCCGCGCGTGCGCAGGACGGGGCGCGCGAACTGTCGGAAGGTGCGCGCATGGTCGCCAACCGGCTGCGCAAGACGCTCAAGGCATCGAAGGCGTGGCGGGCCCGCGAAGGCGTCGAGTGCTTCCGCGCCTACGATGCCGACATCCCCGAATACGCCGCCGCGGTCGACGTCTATGCCGAGGCCGACACCGGCACGCGCTGGCTGCACGTGCAGGAGTACGCAGCCCCGACAGAGATCCCCGAGACGGTGACCGGCAAGCGCTTCGGCGAACTGCTGGCTGGCGCCGCCGAGGCGCTGGAAGTGCCGCGCGAGCGCATCGCGGTGAAGACGCGCGCCAGGGGCAAGGGCGGCAGCAAGTACGGCCACTTCGCGCATCGCGGCGAATTCATCACCGTGCGCGAGGGCGCGGCGCGCCTGCGCGCGAACCTGTTCGACTACCTCGACACCGGGCTGTTCCTCGACCATCGCCCGCTGCGCCTGGCGATCGCGGAAGAGGCGCGCGACAAGCGTTTCCTCAACCTGTTCTGCTACACCGGCGCCGCGACGGTGCAGGCGGCGGTGGGCGGCGCGGCGCAGACCACCAGCGTGGACCTGTCGGCCACCTACCTCGAATGGCTGGCCGACAACCTGCGCGAGAACGCGATTGGCGGCACCCGCCACCGCATCGCCCAGGCCGACGCCATGGCCTGGCTGCGCGCCGACCGCGGCGAGTACGACCTGGTGTTCTGCGACCCGCCGACCTTCTCCAATTCCGCGCGCGCCGAAGATTTCGACGTGCAGCGCTCGCACGTGGAACTGCTGCGGCTGGCGGTGGCGCGGTTGTCCTACGGCGGCGTGCTGTATTTCTCGAACAATTTCCGCCGTTTCCGGCTCGACGCGGAGGCGGTGGCGGCGTTCGCCGAGATCGAGGACATCAGCCCGGCCACCGTGCCGCCGGACTTCGCGCGCAACCCGCGCATCCACCGCACGTGGCGGCTGCGGGCGCGTGCATGAGTCTGCCGGGGGAGCATCTTCATGGAACGATGATTCATTATTGATAGTGATTGTTCTGTAGATGATCATAATAGCGCGCGAAAACGGGTGCATAGTGGCGCCAGTCCAAAGAGGGCGCCGCCCATGAGCACCATCGATCCCATCCGTTACGCCCGCATCGCCCGCAAGGTCCGCGGCACGCCCGCGTCCGACGGGGCGGGAGTCAAGCTGACCCGCGTCATCGGCGGCGCCGAGCTGCCGGAGCTCGATCCGTTCCTGCTGCTCGACGAGTTCGGCACCGACCGGCCCGAGGACTACCTGGCCGGCTTTCCCAGCCATCCGCATCGCGGCTTCGAGACCGTGACCTACATGCTGGACGGCCGCATGCGCCACAAGGACAACCATGGCAACGAGGGCCTGCTGGTGCCGGGCAGCGTGCAGTGGATGACCGCCGGCCGCGGCCTGGTCCACTCGGAGATGCCCGAGCAGGAGGAAGGCCGCATGCGCGGTTTCCAGCTGTGGGTGAACCTGCCGGCGAAGGAGAAGATGACCGACCCCCGCTACCAGGAATTCCCGCCGGGGGAGCTGCCGGTGGTGGCGCCGGCAGCCGGTGTCACG
This sequence comes from Pseudomonadota bacterium, assembly GCA_023453655.1. Taxonomy (GTDB): domain Bacteria; phylum Pseudomonadota; class Gammaproteobacteria; order Xanthomonadales; family Xanthomonadaceae; genus Luteimonas; species Luteimonas composti. The sequence continues at coordinate 107 of JAEXTE010000294.1, read as the reverse complement.
GTCAAGGTCATCGCCGGCGACGTGGATGGCGTGCGGGGTCCGATCTCGCAGCCGGCCACCGAGCCGCTCTACCTCGACATCGCGCTGGAGGCGGGCGCCGAATGGCT
>JAEXTE010000264.1 GCA_023453655.1 Pseudomonadota bacterium | reverse complement strand
CGGCACCATCTGGACGATGCCAGTCTCTCGCGCGCGATCCGGCGGGCGCGGCTGCGCGCGGGGATCGACAAGCCGGTGTCGGCGCACACGCTGCGGCACTCGTTCGCCACCCACCTGCTCGAAGCCGGATACGACATCCGCACGATCCAGGAGCTGCTCGGGCACAAGGACGTCGCCACCACCCAGATCTATACGCATGTGCTCAACCGCGGCGGCCGCGGCGTACTCAGCCCGCTGGACCTCAGCCCGGCGACGGCAGCGGCAGCCCGCGATAGGCCTTGACCGTGCGCAGCACGAAGCTCGAATTGACGTCGGCCACGCCGGCCTGCGCCAGCAGCTTGTCGAGCAGGAAGCGCGAGAAGTGCTCCAGGCTCGACACCGCGACGTGAAGCAGGTAGTCCATGTCGCCGGTCAGGGCATGGCAGGCGATCACCTCCGGCCATTCGTTGACGCGGTCACCGAACATGGCGATCGACGCTGCGTCATGCCGGGCCAGGTGCACGCGCACGAAGGCCTGGAAGCCGATGCCGAGGCTCTCGCCGTCGAGTTCGGCGCGGTACCCGGCGATCACGCCTTCGCGCTCCAGCCGCTGCACGCGGCGCAGGCAGGCCGAGGCGGACAGGTGCACGCGTTCAGCCAGTTCGGCATTGGTCTGGCGGCCGGCGCGCTGCAGCTCGGCCAGCAGCATCAGGTCGGTGCGATCGAGCGATGCCGCGGCCATTTCATGCTCCGTTTCCAGGATTCCTGCAAGTATCTTGCGTCTGGCACGGTGGGACGCGCAACTTCGCAAGCCTGTTGCGCACGTGCCGCGATACCCTGCGAAGGCCACCGCCCTCCCCGTCCCGCCCGCGCGGGACCAGCGCCGGAGACCCGCCATGTCCGCACAGCCGCGCCGCGTCGAGAACCTGCACACCGACAAGGGCAAGGTGCCCGTCTATGCCACCGGCATCGTCGAGCAGCCCTGGGACGACTACAGCGCGGAGGACCATGCCACCTGGGCCACGCTGTTCGCGCGGCAGCGGGAGATCCTGCCCGGCCGCGCCAGCGACGCCTTCCTGCGCGCACAGGATGCGATGGGCATGAGTCCGCACGCGATCCCGAAGTACGCCGAGCTCAACCGCGTGCTGGGCGAGGCCACCGGCTGGCAGCTGATCGGCGTGGAGGGCCTGCTGCCGGAGCTGGATTTCTTCGACCACCTCGCGAACCGGCGCTTCCCGGTCACCTGGTGGATCCGCAAGCCGGGACAGATCGACTACATCGAAGAACCCGACCTGTTCCATGACCTGTTCGGGCACGTGCCGCTGCTGATGGATCCGCGCTTCGCCGACTACATGCAGGCCTACGGCCGCGGCGGGGTCAAGGCGCACGCCATCGGGGCCTATGCGCTGCAGAACCTCACGCGGCTGTACTGGTACACGGTGGAGTTCGGGCTGATCCGCGAAGCCGGCGGCCTGCGCATCTACGGCAGCGGCATCGTCTCGTCGAAGGGCGAGTCGATCCACGCGCTCGAGAGCGATGCGCCCAACCGCATCGGCTTCGACCTGGAGCGGATCATGCGCACGCGCTACCGCATCGACACCTACCAGAAGACCTACTTCGTGATCGACAGCTTCGAGCAGCTGATCGAGGCCACGCGACCGGACTTCACCCCGATCTACGCGCGCCTGGCCGAGCAGCCGTCGGTCCCGGCCGGCGAGGTCCTGGGCGACGACCAGGTCCTGCACCGCGGCAGCGGCGAGGGCTGGGCGAGCGACGGCGACGTCTGAGCGCCGGGCGCGTTCCCGGCGCCCGCATCGCGAAAGCAGGCACGCGTGGCCCGCCGCGCCGTGCGCGCGGCCGGACTGGCGACGCGTCCCTCGCGACAGGCAGCCACGCCTGCGCCGCGGCAACCGTTCCGTCCGCAACGACCCGGGCCGCAGCGCGCGCAACTGCTAGAATCGTGCGGTTTTTCGCCGCGTGCCGGCGCCCTCCCTCCCTTCTGCGACGACTGCTGCCGTGTCCTTTTTCGCGAATGTTGAACTGGTCCCCGGTGATCCGATCCTGGGCCTGACCGAAGCCTACAACGCCGACACCCGCGCCACCCGGGGCAACCTGGGCGTGGGCATCTATTACGACGAGGACGGCCGCATCCCGGTACTGGGCGCGGTGCAGCAGGTCGAGCGCCAGCTGGCCGAAGCCAGCAAGCCGCGCGGCTACCTGCCCATCGACGGCATGCCCGACTACACCCGCGCCACCCGCGACCTGCTGTTCGGCGCCGACTCGGCGCTGGTGGCCGAGGGACGCGCGGCGACCACACAGACCATCGGCGGCAGCGGCGCGCTGCGCGTGGGCGCGGAGCTGCTGAAGAAGACCCTGCCCTCCGCGCGCATCGCCATCAGCGATCCGAGCTGGGAGAACCACCGCGCGGTGTTCGGTGCGGTCGGCTTCGAGGTCGTGGACTACACCTATTTCGACGCGGCCGCGCACGGGCTGGATTTCGACGGCATGCTCGCCGACCTGCGCCGCCTCGAGGCCGGCACCGTGGTGCTGCTGCACGCCTGCTGCCACAACCCCACCGGCGCCGACCTCACCCCGGCGCAGTGGGAGCGGGTGATCGCGCTGCTGCACGAGCGCAACCTGTTCCCGTTCATCGACATGGCCTACCAGGGCTTCGACCAGGGCATCGCCGAGGACGCGCTGGCGATCCGCCTGCTGGCCGCTTCGCCGATCCGCAACTTCGTCGTCGCCAGCTCGTACTCCAAGTCGTTCTCGCTGTACGGCGAGCGCGTGGGCGCGCTGACCGTGGTCAGCGACACTGCCGACGAGAGCAAGCGCGTGCAGTCGCAGATCAAGCGCCTGGTGCGCGCCAACTATTCCAGCCCGTCCACGCATGGCGCCGCGCTGGTGGCGGGCGTCCTCAACGATCCCGGGCTGCGCGCGCAGTGGGAAGACGAACTGGGCCGCATGCGCACGCGCATCCATGCGCTGCGCGCCGGGCTGGTCGAGCGCCTGGCCGCGCACGGCGCGCCGCAGTACGAGTTCATCCAGCGCCAGGCCGGCATGTTCTCGTACTCGGGCCTGTCCAGGGCGCAGGTCGAGCGCCTGCGCGAGGAGTTCGGCATCTACGCCGTCGGCACCGGCCGCATCTGCGTGGCCGCGCTGAGCGCGAAGAACCTGGACTACGTGGCGCAGGCGGTGGCGGCGGTCAGCTGACCCTGCCGCACCTGCGCCAGGGCGGAAGGCCTCCGCCGCCCGCTGGCCGCTGCGGCTGCGTCGCCGACCGATGGGCGCGGGAGGGTCCCGCATGCCGCGTGCGTGTGCGGGCCGCGGTCGCCGCTACGATGACCGGGTCGCGACGGCCCATTCAGGCCGCGCCCTCGAGACTGCATCAACGCGCCCCGCCCTCCCCCGGTTTCCGATGCCCGACGCTTCCGACTTCCCGTACGCCCGCCTGTACGCACAGGGCGCGGTGCTGGGCCTCATCCTGCCTGCCGCGCTCGCATCGGCCGCCCAGGAGCCCGACCCGGTCACCCTGGACCGCATCGAAGTCAGCGCCACCGCCACCCGGCTGCAGCATGTCGCGCCGTTCGACTTGCCGGCCTCGTTCGACCGCATCGTGCTCGACGGCAGCGAAGCGCGGCCGGGCATCTCGGTGTCGGAAGCGCTGTCGGGCCTGCCCGGCCTCGCGGTGCGCGAACGGCAGAACTTCGCCCAGGACCCGCAGCTGTCGATCCGGGGCTTCGGCGCGCGCTCCACCTTCGGCGTGCGCGGCCTGCGCCTGTACGTCGACGGCATCCCGGCGACGATGCCCGACGGCCAGGGCCAGGTCTCGCACGTGGTCATGGCCGGGGCCGAGCGCATCGAGGTACTGCGCGGGCCGTTCTCGGCGCTGCACGGCAACTCCTCCGGCGGCGTGGTGCAGGTGTTCAGCGCGGAAGGCGAAGCGCCGGCGCGCGGCCACCTGCAGGCCAGCGCCGGCCGCGACGCGACGCGCGTGCTGTCGGCCAGCCTGCGGGGCGCGGGCGACACGCTCGGCTATGCGCTGGCGGCGGGCCACTTCGACACCGACGGCTGGCGCGAGCACAGCGCGGCGCGGCGCAGCTGGCTCAACCTCAAGCTGCACGCCGACCTGCCCGGCGACGGCCGCCTGCAGCTGGTGGGCAACCATTTCGACGCGCCCGACGCGCTCGACCCGTTGGGGCTGGACTGGGAACAAGTGCAGGCCGATCCGCGCCAGGCCACGGCGGTGGCCTACCAGTACGACACCCGCAAGTCCGCGCGCCAGGACCAGCTCGGCCTGCGCTGGGAGCAGCCGCTCTCCGGTGGGCACGCGGTCGAGGCGATGCTCTATGGCGGCCGGCGCGCGATCGAGCAGTTCCTGTCGGTGCCCGTGGGCGCGCAGGCCAACCCGCTCAGTTCCGGCGGCGTGATCGACCTGGACAACGATTACGGCGGGCTCGACCTGCGCTGGCGCTGGGCCGGCTCGCTGGCCGGTCGCACGGTGGAATTCACCGCCGGCGGCAACGCCGACCGGCAGCGCCAGCACCGGCGCGGCTACGAGAACTTCGACGGCTCCACGCTGGGCGTGCGCGGGGCCCTGCGCCGCGACGAGCACAACCGCGTCGACAACCGCGACCTGTACGCGCAGGCCTGGTGGCAGCTGGCCGAGCGCTGGTCGCTGCTCGCAGGCGCGCGCCGCAGCCAGCTGCGCTTCGTGTCGCGCGATGCCTACGTCACCGCCACCAATCCCGACGACAGCGGACGCGTGGACTATGCGCGCACCACGCCGGTGCTGGGCCTGTCGTTCGCGGCCACGCCGGACTGGCGCGTCTACGCCTCCGCGGGCCGCGGTTTCGAAACGCCGACCTTCAACGAACTCGGCTACCGCGCCGACGGCGGCGCCGGCCTGGCCTTCGACCTGGCGCCGGTCACGAGCCGCAACCTGGAGCTGGGCACCAAATGGCGCAGCGATTCGGGCCTGCGCGTCGACGCGGCCCTGTTCCGCGTCGACAGCGAGGACGAGCTCGCGGTGGCGCGCAACGTCGGCGGCCGCAGCAGCTATCGCAACGTCGGGCGCTCGCGCCGCGACGGCGGCGAGCTGGCCGCGACGCTTCCGCTGGCCGAAGCCTGGTCGCTGCGGCTGGCCTGGACCTGGCTCGATGCGCGGTTCCGCGACGCGTTCCCGGTCTGCACCGGCGCCGGCTGCACCGATCCGTCGGTGCTGGTGGCCGCGGGCAGCGCGATCCCCGGGACCGCGCGCCAGCAGGGCCACCTGCGGCTGCAGTGGCAGCCGCGCGAGTGGACCTTCGCGGTCGAGGCCAGCGGCAGCTCGGCCGTGGCGGTGAGCGACACGGGCGCGCGCCCGGCACCGGGCCATGTGCTGGCGCACCTGGAGGCGGCGCGGGCCTGGAACACCGCGCACGGCCGGATGCGCGGCTTCGCCCGGGTCGACAACCTGTTCGATCGCGCCCACGTGGGCTCGGTGATCGTCAACGAAGGCAACGGCCGCTATTACGAGCCGGGTGCCGGCCGCGGGCTGACGCTGGGGCTGCGCTGGGACTGGCGGGCCGGCGCGGACTGAAGCAGGGCCGCCGATGCAATGCCGGCATCCTGCGCATGCCACGCCACCAGTACGCCTGCCAGGCGCTGCGCGGCCAGGCGCAGTTCGGGCACCGCGGTGATCTCCCAGTAGCGCCCGCGCAGCAGCGGCCCGAGGCAGTACAGGCCAGGCACCACCCGACCGCGCGCGTCCACCACCTCGAATGCGTCGCTGGTGTCCAGGCCCAGCTCGTCGGCGTCGGCGCGCAGCATGCCCGACTCGCGCAGCTGCGCGAGCAGCGGATGCGTGGTGCGGGCGACGTCGGTGTTCAGGCCGGTGGCGCGCAGCAGCACGTCGTAGCGTTCATGGCGCACGTCGCTGGCGCCGCGCGGCCGGATCAGCACCGACACGCAGTCCTCGGCGCGCCCTGCCCTCACCAGTCGCCCGGCGATCACGCGCAACTGGCCGCTGGCGCGCAGCGCATGCAGGTGCGCGGCCACGGGCGGCGCGATGCGGTGCCGCGATACCTCCCACCACGCGCGCAGGTGGCGCAGGAACTGGCCTCGCTGCGGCGCCGGCAGGCCCTGCCAGAACGCCTGGGTATGCGGCCGCAGCGCATCGACCAGGGCGCGCCAGTCCACCAGTTTCGACAGGGCGCGGATGCGGCGCAGCAGTTCGCGCAGGTCGTGTTCGGCGAGCGCCTGCAGGATCGCCGGCGGCAGCTCCACCGGCGCCGGCGGCTGCCCGGTATGTTCGGCCGGCAGCAGGCCGTGGCGCGAGAGCGCGTCGATCGCGCCGCGATGTCCGCGCTGGCGCAGGGTGGCCAGCACGTCGGCCATCGTCAGGCCGGTGCCCACCACCAGCACCCGCGCATCCGGATCGATGCGCTCGATGGCGTGCTCCTGCCATGGCCAGCCGATGTAGGCGGGATGGATCGCCAGGCGCGGACCCACGCCCGCCAGCGGCGGCGGCGGCAGGGCGCCCACCGCCAGCACCACCTGGTCGCTGATGATCGCCGCGCCGTCCTCCAGGCGCACGGCGAAGCCGCGGTCGAGCCGCTCGATCGCCACGACCTCCCGGCGCACCGCATGCACCTGGGCGCCCGCCCCGTCGAGCAGCCCGTGCAGGCGGTCGCGCAGGTAATCGCCGTAGAGCTGGCGCGGCAGGAACGCGCTGCGGCCGCGATCGGACAGGTTGAACCAGTCGGCGAAGTCCTCGGGCTGGTCCGGCGACAGGCCCATGTCGCGCGCGCGCACGTTGAGCACGTGCTCCGGCCGTGCCTCGCCGTAGGCCACGCCGCCGCCATAGCCGCGGTCCACGCCCACCACGTGGATGTGCGCGCCAGTCGGCGCCACGCGCTGCAGGGCGGCGGCCAGCGCCACGCCCGAGAACCCGCCGCCCACGATGGTGATCCGCATCGCCCGCTCCCTCATCCCTGTGCCCTGCCTGTTTACTCAGGGGCGCGGCCGGATGCGTAAAGCCGGCGTTATCCGGGCAGGCGCATTGGTTGGGACCACATTGCCGATCGGCATGACGTAGGCGGCGCTACAATCGATGCGTGCAGGCGGCCGACTTCATCGAGGTGTACCCGGGCGCGCTCGATGCCGCGGCCTGCGCCGCGATCGTCGAGCGCATGCGCGCGAGCGATGCACTGCAGCCCGGCCAGGTCGGCGGCGGCGTGCATCCGGAACTCAAGCACAGCCGCGACCTGTCGATCAGCGAGCGGCCGGACTGGGCCGACGTCGCGCAGGCGCTCAACGTCGCGGTCTACGACGGGCTGCTGGCCTACCTGCGCCGCTACCCGCAGGCGCTGATCGCGCCGCTGATGCTGCAGCACGCCGACGGCCAGGGCGGGCTGCGCCGGCTGTCGGCGCAGGACATCGCCGCGCTCGACGACAAGGCGCTGGGCCAGCTGGCGCGCACCTGCCTGCGCCCGGGCGCGATCAACCTGCAGTGGTACCGCGCCGGCGAAGGCGGGTATCCGTACTGGCACTGCGAGCTGTATCCGCGCGCGCCCGACTGCGAGACGCTGCACCGGCACCTGCTGTGGACGATCTACCTCAACGAGGGCTTCGGCGCCGGCGAGACCGAGTTCCTGTTCCAGCAGCGCAAGGTGGCGCCGCGCACCGGCGACCTGCTGATCGCGCCGACGGCCTTCACCCACACCCATCGCGGCAACCGGCCCGAGGGCGCGGACAAGTTCATCGCCACCAGCTGGATCCTGTTCCAGCGCGCCGAGGCGCTGTACGGGGGGCGCTAATCGTGTTGCGGCACCTCAGCCGGCCACGCGCGGCTGGTTGAGCACCAGCCAGTACAGACCGATCTGCTTGACCACGCCGACGAACTGGTCGAAGTCCACCGGCTTGCGGATGTAGCTGTTCACGCCGAGCGCGTAGGTGGCCTCGACGTCGAACGGCTCGTCGCTGGTGGTCAGCACCACCACCGGCAGGGCGCGCGTGCGCGCGTCGCTGCGGATCGCCTGCAGCACTTCGCGCCCGTCGATCCTGGGCAGGTTGAGGTCGAGCAGCACGATCGCCGGCAGCTGCGCGGCATCGCGGCCCTCGTGCCGGCCGCGCGCGAACAGGTAGTCCAGCGCTTCCACGCCATCGCGCACCACCACCAGCTGGCGGTCGATCCCCGCCTCGGCGAAGGCGATGCGGGTCAGCTCCGCGTCGTCGGGATTGTCTTCGATCAGCAGGATTTCGCTAGGCGTCATGGTGCTCGTCCGGGTCGCGGCCGGTGGCGGCCGGCAGATCGATGAAGAAGGTACTGCCCCCGCCCGGTCGCGACGTTCCCCGCAAGCGACCCCCATGGCGCTCGGCGACCTGCAGCGCGATCGCCAGTCCAAGCCCGTTGCCGCCTCCCTGCTCCGGCCCGTGCAGCCGCTGGAAGGGCACGAACAGCTTGTCAGCATACCGCATGTCGAAACCGCAGCCGGCGTCGTGCACGGCCAGCTGCAGGCGCCCATCGACCGCCTGCCCCTCGACGTGGATCTCGACGCGCTCGCACAGCGCCGAGAACTTCCACCCGTTGCCCAGCACATGACCGAGCATCACCTTGAGCCAGTGCTCGTCGCCCCTGGCCATCAGGCCGGGGGCGATGTCGACGCGTGCAGCCCGATCCGGATCGGCGTCGCCGAGTTCGGCGGCGACCCA
>JAEXTE010000246.1 GCA_023453655.1 Pseudomonadota bacterium | reverse complement strand
CGCGCTTCACCGCGACCGTGCGCACCGACGACGGCCAGCCGCTCGTCTTCGTACTGACCCGCGACGGCCTGCGCTGGCGGCTGTCGGATATCCGCCTGCCGCCGGAGGCGCCCTGATGGCGGCGGGCCGCGAGCTGCGCACGCTCCTGGCCGGCCTGCGACCGGAGCTCGCGCCGGGCGCCTATGCCTTTCTCGTGCTGCCGGACGGTGTCGCGCTCGATCCAGCCCAGATCGTCGCCTCGGTCCGCGAGCCGGAAGGCCTGTCGATCGTCGTGCGCGAGGACATCGCGCGTGCCCTGGGCCTGCCGATCGTATTGCTGGCCGCCTGGATCACGCTGGCGGTCCATTCCGACCTCGCGGCGGTCGGACTGACCGCGGCGGTCTCACGGGCCCTGGCGGATTCGGGCATCGCCTGCAACGTGGTCGCGGGCGTCCGCCACGACCACCTGTTCGTGCCGTTCGAGGCGGCGCAACAGGCGATGGACGTGCTCGGCGCGCTGTCGCTGGCCGCGCGGACGTAGCCGCCCGCTGCGGCACGAGGGCGCCCGGGTGGCCGCGGGTCAGCCGGGTGCGATCGCAGGCGACGTGACGTCTGGCGTGGCGCAGATCCAGAATGACGCCATCCGGGCGCCTGTCGTCCACCCTCCCCGCGAGCCGTCGCCATGCCGCTGGTCACCGTCACCGTCAGGAAGCCGAAGCCGGCCGGATTCAAGGACGCAGTGCTCGATGCCGTGCATGCGTCCTTGCAGCATATCGGCGTGCCGCCGACCGACCTGTTCCAGCGTGTGATGGAACTCGACGCGGAGGATCTCCGCTTCCACCCCACCTATCCCGACGCGGCGCGTCCGCGTGGCGACGACTTCGTGCTGATCGAAGTGCTGCTGTCCGCGGGCCGGAGCGTCAAGGTGAAGCGCGAGTTCCTCTCGAAGCTCGGCCAGCTGCTGGAAGCGGCGGGACTGGACATGGAACAGGTCATGGTGGTCTTCAGGGAGACCACCTGGGAGAACTGGTCGTTCGCAGGCGGCAGGCAGATCCACGTGTGAGCGCCGCCCCGCCGCGCCCGGTGCGGCCGGCGCGGCGGGCGCGCGCGTCAACGTCCGGGCTGGTCCAGTTCGACCGGCAGTGTCGGTGGCTCCCCGCCCGCACAGGCGGGCATCGCGGGCGACGGCCCCGGGGCGGCGGCAGCCGTCCTGGGCGCGTGCAGCATCGGATGCCGTTCGGACACGAAGCGCGACTTGAGCCGGTTGATGGGCGATTCGAGCAGGCGGAAGCTCAGGTGGGCGACCAGCACCGCGAACAGGGTCTTGGCCAGCAACGACACCAGTCCGGCCTGTTCGATGTCCAGCGACAGCAGCTCCAGCCCCTTCACCAGCAGCACTTCCGAAGGCCGCTGCAGGATGTACAGCCCGTAGCAGATGCCGCCGAGGTAGACCAGCCAGCGCATCCGCAGCAGAGCCGCGGCGGGGCATCCCCGCCACTGCAGCGCCCAGGCCACGACCACGTAGAAGTACAGCGCCAGGAAGCTGTAGCCGAAGACGCGGCAGAAGAACGCGGTGCGGTCGAAGCCGCCCAGCGCGAAGATGACGGCCCCCACCCCGGTCAGCACGGGCAGCAGCACCGACAGCGCCCGCGCCGGCAGGGCCGCGCCCGAACGGGCGACGATCGCGAGCCAGACGCCGACGCCGAGGTTGTCCAGCCGCGCGATCGTCGACAGGTACTGGATGCGCTCGTTCTCGGGAAACAGCGCGAACATCGCCAGCCGGAACAGGGGCGACAGCACCATCAGTGCGACCAGCACGCGCTTGAGCGCGGCCAGGTCGAGCCAGCGGACCAGCAGCGGGCACAGCAGGTAGAACTGCTCCTCGATCGAGATCGACCACAGCGGCGCGAGCATGTAGGCCGGTTCGACGCCGGTGATCGACTCGCGGATGTTGCCGGCGAACAGCAGGTACCAGAGCGGGCTGCCCGACTCGCGCACGAAGCCGGTGTCGGCGTACGCCACCTGGTGCAGGATCGCCTGGCCGGTCGGCACCACGGCGAACAGCGACAGCACCAGCAGGTAGTACAGCGGGAAGATCCGCAGCATCCGGCGCGCATAGAAGTTGCCGAAGTAACGCGCGTCGCGGCGCGTGTCGAGCAGGATGCCGCCGATCAGGAAGCCGCTGATCACGAAGAACAGGTCGACGCCGATCCAGCCCAGGTGCGCCAGTGGCGCCCACTGCGCGAAGAACGCGCCCGAATCCGGCCAGAAATGATGGATCGTGACGAGCAGGATCGCGATGCCGCGCAGCCCCTCCAGTTCGATGATCCTGCCGCGGCAGTCCGGTCCCGGTCCCCAGCCGGGGGCCGGCGATGCGGCCGGCATGGACGTCGCGCCGATGGCTACCGATGACAACCGCTGCGCCAAGCCGGCCTCCCTTGGCCTGTCCCGACCGGGGTTAACGCGGCCAAGGGCCAGCTAAGGACGGCCGGCGGACGCGCTCCCCACCTCGTCACAATGGCGGGCAAGGGCATCGTTGCGCGCATCCCGCCTTGCGGCGTGATGCAGCCACGTCCCAGGGCGGCGCCCGCGTCCATGTGGTTCGCGGTGGACGCCGGTCGCCATCGCACCGCTTGTCCGATCCGCGAAAGCCTCGGCGTTCTTCCCATTGCAACCGATGTCGATCCGGCCGCGTGCGGGCAGGATCCAGGGGGCGGCGAAGGAGTGCCCGTCCGGCGTGCGCCGCGCGGCCATCGAGGGAGCAGGACACATGAAAGACACCAAGAAGAACGCATCGGTCGAGGATGCGTTGATGGAGCAGCTCCGCTACGGCGGATTCGACAAGCAGAACCTCGCGGAGCTGGTGAAGGTGGCGGCCAGCATCCACAAGGGCGGCCTGGAACACCTGCGCGGCTTTCCCCTTGGCAAGCCGCCGGTCGTCGACGGACTGCGCCTGAGCGGCGACGTGAGCCTGGATGCCATCGGCCCGCTGCTGCAGCAGATCCTGCCGAAGACGCCGCGCCTGTCGGGCCTGCGCCTGTTTCCCAAGGGCATCCCGTGGCCAGAGGTCTACCACGTGGACGTCGACCTCGGCGCGCCCGTGCAGCAGCAGCGCGGTTTCTGAGGCACGGGCATGGGCATCCCTGACATGCTG
>JAEXTE010000186.1 GCA_023453655.1 Pseudomonadota bacterium | reverse complement strand
CCACCAGGCGCGCGCGCCGGTCGCCGTAGTAGAAGCTGGCGCGGTAGAGGCCCGCGTCCTCGCCCACGCCGCGCTCGCACAGCGTCGAGATCCGGCCCTGCTCCATCAGCCGCCGGAACTCCGCGACCTCCAGGTCCAGCGCCAGCGCCACCAGCGCGCCGTCGATCTCGATCTGCGGGTTGAGGGCGATGCCGATGCGCCTGCCCGTGTCCATGCCTGCTCCTGTTTTTCCGTCGTCGCCGACCGGGGCGCCGATCTCCCGCCGCATCACGCACCAGGGCCCGGCATCCACTCGGGGATGCCGGACCCGTGCCTTCAGGCGGCGAGCGCTGCCTGCCTCAGCCGCGCGCCTCCACCACGCTGCCCGCCACCGGCAGCGCCTCGCGGCGCGGCACGATCCACAGCCGCAGCATGAACCAGGCCAGGGCCAGCGCGCCGACGCTGAAGATCGTGTCGCCCGGCACCCGCATCCACACCAGCATGTCGATCAGCGGCTGCTGCATGAACTCGGCCGAGCGCGCGTACCAGTAGCCGTGCTCGAGCACCGCGACCAGCTGCATGATGCCGATCGGCAGCAGGGTCAGCACGGCCATCAGCGCCAGGCCGATGTTGAAGGCCCAGAACGAGAGCTTCAGCGCCCGGTCGTTCCAGCTCACGTCCGGCTTCAGGCCGCGCAGGCAGAACAGCATCAGTCCGACGCCGAGCATGCCGTACACGCCGAACAGTGCGGTGTGCCCGTGCAGCGGGGTCAGGTTGAGGCCCTGCATGTAGTACAGCGGCAGCGGCGGGTTGATCAGGAAGCCGAACAGGCCGGCGCCGACGAGGTTCCAGAACGCCACCGCGATGAAGAACATGATCGGCCAGCGGTAGCGCTGCATCCATGGCGTGGCCTTGCCGAGCTTGTAGCTCTGGTAGGCCTCGAAACCCACGTAGGCGAGCGGCACCACTTCCAGCGCCGAGAAGCTGGCGCCGATCGCGATCACCGCGGTTGGGGTGCCGGTGAAGTATAGGTGGTGCAGGGTGCCCAGCACGCCGCCGGCCATGAACACGATGGTGGCGAACAGCACCGCGATGGTCGCCGACTTCACCTGCAGCAGGCCCAGGCGGGTGAACAGGAAGGCGATCACCGCCACCGCGAACACTTCGAAGAAGCCCTCCACCCACAGGTGCACCACCCACCAGCGCCAGTACTCGACCATCGACAGGTGGGTGTGCTCGCCCCACATCAGGCCGGCCGCGTAGAAGATGCCGATCGCCACCACCGACAGGAACAGCAGGCTGACGATCGAGCGCGACTCGCCGCCGTGGCGGATCGCCGGCCACAGCGCGCGGCCGACCAGGGTCAGCCACAGCATCAGGCCCACGAACAGGAACCACTGCCAGAAGCGGCCGATATCCACGTATTCCCAGCCCTGGTGGCCGAACCAGAAGTTCTTCGCCAGGCCCAGCTTCTGCATCACCGCGAACCACTGGCCGGCGAACGCGCCGACCACGATCACGATCAGGCAGACCCACAGCACGTTGACGCCGAGGCGCTGGAACTTCGGCTCGTGGCCGGAGATCGCCGGCCCGATGTACAGGCCCATGCCCAGCCAGGCGGTGGCGATCCACAGCACTGCCAGCTGGGTGTGCCAGGTGCGCGTGAGCGAGTACGGCAGGATCTCCGACAGGGCGAAGCCGTAGGCTTCCTGGCCCTCGACCTGGTAGTGCGCGGTGGTCGCGCCCAGCAGGATCTGCACCAGGAACAGCGCCATCACCACCCAGAAGTACTTGGCGGTGGCGCGCATCGACGGCGTGACCTTGATGCCGGCCAGCGGGTCGGACTTGGGCAGCACCGGCGCCATCTCGTCGCCGTGGCTGACCGCGTAGTGCCAGCCCAGCAGGCCGACGCCGGCGATCAGGAACAGCACGCTGAAGACCGTCCACAGGAAGGCGCTCGGCGGCGGGGTGTTGCCGACCAGTTCGTCCGCCGGCCAGTTGGCGGTGTAGCTGATCTCCTGGCCGGGACGTTCGGTCGACTGCGACCAGGACACCCACCAGAAGAAGGCGGTCATCGCTTCGCGATGCGCCGCCTCGCCTACGGTGTCGTTGCGCATCGCATAGGCTTCGCGCAGGGCGGCGGTTTCCGGCTCGTTGCCGAACAGGCTGGTGTAATGAGTGGCCACCTGGCGGATCGCCGCGACGCGGTCGGCGTCGAGGGTGATCGTCCGGCTGGCTTCGTCCCAGGTATTGGGCCGCAGCAGCGCCTGCACGCGCGCGGCGTAGGCCGCCTGCGTTGCTGCGTCGAGCGCCTTGTGGCTGTCCACGCCGTGTTCGCGCGCGGCCCAGATGTCGAGGATCGCCTCGGCCTCGCGATGCATCCAGTCCGCGCCCCAGTCGGGTGCGACGTAGGCGCCGTGGCCCCAGATCGAGCCGAGCTGCTGGCCACCGATGGACTGCCAGACCTGGCGGCCCTGTTCGATCTCGGCACGGGTATAGACCACGCTGCCGTCGGTGGAGACCACCTGCTCCGGCATCGGCGGCGCCTGGCGGTGGACCTCGCTGCCCACCCATAGCAATACGGCGAATGAACTGATCAACAGGATCGCCAGTCCTGTCCAGAGCTTGCGTGTCGAATCCATGGTTGCGAAAACCTCTTTCAGGGTCGCGGCATGGTCTTGCGCCGGCATGGCGGGCACCTTGACCTGCGTCAAGCTGGGCCTGGATCCGAACCGAGTGTGTCGTTCGCGGGCGCGTGTGGGGACGCCGGGACGGAGGGGCGCACCGCAGGTGCTAGTTGGAGATCGCTGCGATCGTTGGCCCCCACCCCAGCCCTCCCCCGCACGCGGGGAGGGAGTGGTTGCGATGAGGTGTCAGCCCCCTGCTCCTTCCCCTGCTTGCGGGGGAAGGCCGGGATGTGGGCGCGCACCGCAGG
>JAEXTE010000161.1 GCA_023453655.1 Pseudomonadota bacterium | reverse complement strand
CCGGTGTGCATCTCCTCGCTGCCGCCCCAGCCACGCGGCACGCGCGAGTTCGCGCGCTGGATCGGCTTGCCCTCGCCCACCTCGTCGAGCACGATCTTCTCGACCTGCTGGATCTGCGAGACGGTGTAGTCGAAGCCGGCGCCCTCGGGTCCATCGACCATGATGAAGAAGCGGCCGCGATCCTCGGCCGGCGCCAGTTCGCTCGGCACCCGCATGAACAGCAGGGCGGCGACCACCGCGCACGCGGCCATGGCCGCCAGCACCAGCGCCAGCAGGCGGCCGCCGGGCAGCGCCACCAGCCGCCCCACGCGCCGGCCGTAACCGGTGCTGACGCGTGCCAGCTGACGGTTCATCCAGGCGTTGAAGCCGGTAGCCTTGCCGTGCGGACGCAGCAGCTTGGAGCACATCATCGGGGTGAGCGTGAGCGCGATGAAGGCCGACAGCGCGACCGCACCGGCCAGCGCCACCGACAGTTCGCGGAACAGCCGCCCGGTGTTGCCGTCCATGAAGCCCACCGGCAGGAACACCGCCACCAGCACCGCCGTGGTCGCGATCACCGCGAAGGCCACCTGCGCGGTGCCGCGCCGCGCCGCCACCAGCGGCGGCTCGCCCAGGTCGACGCGCCGCTGCGCGTTCTCCAGCACGATGATCGCGTCGTCCACCACCAGGCCGATGCACAGCACCAGCGCCAGCAGGGTCAGCAGGTTGATCGAAAACCCGAACGCGTACAGGGCGATGAAGGCCGCGATCAGGCACACCGGCACCGTCACCGCCGGGATGATGGCAGCGCGCAGGCTGCCCAGGAACAGCCAGATCACCAGGAACACCAGCACCATCGCCTCGCCCAGCGTCCAGTAGACGCGCTTGATCGAAGCGTCGATGAAGGTGGTGCCGTCGTAGGCGATGAAGATGTCGGTGCCTTCGGGCAGGGTTTTCTGGATCACCTCGGCCTCGGCGCGCGCCGCGCGGGCGACATCCAGCGCGTTGGCGGTGGAGGTGCGCACGATGCCCAGGCCCACGTTCGGAACGCCGTTGCTGCGCAGGTAGGCGCGACGCTCCTCCGGCCCGAGCTCCACCTGCGCGACGTCGCCCAGGCGCACCACGTAGCCGTCCTCGCCCTTGCGCAGCGGGATCTGCGCGAACTGTTCGGGCTGGCGGTAACCGCGCTCTACGCGCAGGGTGAAATCGCGCGACTCGGATTCGATGCGGCCGGCCGGCAGCTCGACGTTCTCGCTGCGCAGCGCGTTCTCCACGTCGGTGGCGGTGATCCCGCGCGCGGCCATGGCATCGCGGTCGAGCCAGATGCGCATCGCGTAACGCTGCGACCCGCCCAGCTGCACGCGCGCCACGCCGTCGAGCGCCGACAGCCGGTCGACCACGTAGCGGTCGGCGTAGTCGGTCAGCTCCATCGTATCCATCGCCGTGGAGCGCATGTTGAGCCAGACGATCACCTCGGCGTCGGCCTCGACCTTGGCGATCTCGGGCGGGTCGGCCTCGTCGGGCATGCGGTCCATGACCCGGCTGATGCGGTCGCGCACGTCGTTGGCGGCCGCCTCGATGTCGCGGTTGAGGTTGAACTCGATGGTGACGTCGGCGCGGCCGTTGCGGCTGCTCGACTGGATGGTGTTGATGCCCTCGATGCCCGACAGCGCGTCCTCCAGGATCTGGGTGACGCGCGTCTCGACCACCGCCGCGGACGCGCCCGGGTAGGTGACGTCCACCGACACGATCGGTGGATCGATATTCGGCAGCTCGCGCAGGGTCAGCCGCATGAACGACATCAGCCCCAGCACGATCAGCAGCAGGCTGATGACGACCGCGAACACCGGTCGCTTGATCGAGACGTCGGACAACTTCATCGCTCAGCCTTCCTGCGCGGCGGCCGGGGCCGGGGCCTCGCCGCCGGCGTCGGTGACCGCCATGCCGGGACGCAGCTTGCCGGTGCCGTCCACGACGATGCGGTCCCCGGCCTCGACGCCGGCCTGGATCTCGGCCTGCCCGGCGCGCCGCTCGCCCACGCGCACGTTGGCGCGCTCGACGGTACCGTCGGCCTTGACGCGCCAGACGAAGGTGTCGCGGCCGACCTGCACCACCGCGATCTCCGGCAGCACCAGGGCCTCGCGCGCGGGGCGCGACAGCTCGACCTGGACCAGCATGCCGGGACGCAGCCGCCGCTCGGGATTCGGGAAATCGCCGCGGACGATCACCGCGCGGGTGGCCGCGTCGACGCGCGCATCCACGCTCGACACCTCGCCCGCGAACGTCACGCCCGGCCAGGCGACGCTGGTCCCGGCCAGCGCCTGCCCCTGGGCCAGGTGCGCCAGGTGCACTTCAGGCACCGGGAAATCCACATACACCCTGGAGATGTCGTCCAGCGTCGCGACCACCGTGCCCGGCGTCACCAGCGCACCGGGGCTGACCTGCCGGATGCCGAGCACGCCCGCGAAGGGCGCGCGGATGCGGCGGTCGCCGATGTCGGCGCGCATCTGCGCCACGCGCGCCACGGCGGCGTCGCGGGTCGCGCGCTGGGTATCGAGCTGTGAGCGGGCGATCAGCTGCTGGCCGACCAGTTCGGTGCCGCGACGGTACTGCTGCTCGGCTTCCTTGGCCGCCGCTTCGGCAGCGGCCAGCGCGGCCTGCTGCTGGTTGCCCGACAGGGTCACCAGCGGCGCCCCGGCCGCCACCTCGTCGCCGCTTTCGAAATGCACGCGCTCCACGGTTTCGCTCACCTTCGCGGTGATCGTCACCGATTCGCGGGCCTTGACCGTGCCCAGGGCCGAGATCGTATCGCTCCACGGCTGCAGCCTGGCCACCTCGGTGGTGACCACCGCGGTCGGCGCGCCCTGGCCCGGGCCGGTGGGCGCGGCCTCGCCACCGCAGGCGGACAACAGCAGGCAAAGGCTCCCGGCCAGCAGGACGGGAAACGAGGGGAAACGGAAATCTGCGGGCATGTCGACTGCGGGGAAGGAAACCGCCCGATTCTATCGGGGGCCGGTGAAGACGGCCCATGCCATAGGAGGGGGTGAGCGATCCGGATACCGTGTCAACCGATGCCGCGGTCGCGCGTTTGCGCCCGCCGGCGCGAGGCGTGGTTCAGGCGGCGACCCATCGCCCGAGCGCGGCCTGGCCATTGTCGCGTGCGCGCGCGAATACCGCTTCCTGCGCCTTGGCCACGTTGCCCTGCAGGTCCTGCGACCAGATCTTGAGCGCGGCCGACTGCATCGCACGGCCGTAGGAGAACGACAGCGTCCAGGGATGCGGGCCCATCCGGTTCATCGCGTCCAGATGGGCGGTGGCGGCCCGGTCGCCCTGCCCGCCGGAGAGGAACACGATGCCCGGCAGGATCGCCGGCACGGTCGACTTCAGGCACAGCAGGGTGGCTTCGGCGACTTCCTCGACGGTGGCGGTCTCGCCGCTGTCGGCGCCCGGCAGCACCATCGAGGGTTTGAGGATGGTGCCCTCCAGCGCGACGCTGTGCTGGTAGAGCGCGTCGAACAGCGAGCGCAGCACCACCTCGTGCACCTCGTAGCTGGCCTCGATGTCGTGGGTGCCGTCCATCAGCACCTCCGGCTCGACCACCGGCACCAGCCCCTGCTCCTGGCACAGCGCGGCGAAGCGCGCCAGCGCGTGGCTGTTGGAATCGATGCAGGTCCCGGACGGGGTGCCGTCGCCGATCGAGATCACCGCGCGCCACTTGGCGAAGCGCGCACCGAGCTTGTAGTACTCCTCCAGCCGCGGACGCAGGCCGTCCAGGCCTTCGGTGACCAGTTCGCCCGGGCATCCGGCCAGCGGCTGGGTGCCCTTGTCGACCTTGATGCCCGGCAGGATGCCGGCATCGGCCATCAGCCTGGCGAACGGCACGCCGTCGCGGCTCGCCTGGCGGATGGTCTCGTCGTAGAGGATCGCGCCGCTGACGTGCTCGGCCAGCCGTGGCGTGGTCAGCAGCAGTTCGCGGTACGCGCGGCGGTTCGCCTCGTTGCTGGCGATGCCCAGCGCTTCGAACCGCCGGGAGATGGTGCTGGTCGACTCGTCGATCGCCAGGATGCCCTTGCCCGGCGCGATCATCGCCTGGGCGGTTTCGGCGAGCGTCTCGATGCTCATCGTGTCGGGTCGGCCACTGCGGAAAGGCGCCGATTATATCCCCGCGCCCCGCAGCGACAGGCGCACCGCGGTGGTCGCGGCGCGCCTTTGCAGCAAGGGTTACAGCTCGCCCAGGCCTTCGGCGCGGCCGTCCTCTCCCACCTGCAGCAGGCGCAGGGTATTGGTGGCGCCATGGGTTTCCATGTGCTCGCCACTGGTGAACACGACGCGGTTTCCGGGGTCGAGCACGCCCGCCTCGACCAGCAGGCGGATGCTGCCGCGCGCGGCCTCGCGCGGGGTCTGGCCGCGGCTGTCGTAGTCGGTGGGGAACACGTCGCGCATCAGCGCCATGCGCCGGCGCGCGCCGGCGTGGCGCGAGAACGCGTAGATCGGCGGGCCGGCGCGGAAGCGCGACAGGTGCCGCGCGGTGCCGCCCGATTCGGTCATGGCCACGATCGCGGCCACGCCGATGTGCTCGCTGAGGAACATCGCGGCCATCGCGATCGCCTGGTCGGCGTGCTGCAGGCCGCGCTGCGCCTTTTCGAAGTCGGTATCGTGGTTGAACTGGCGTTCGGCGCCCATGCAGATGCGCGCCATCGCCTCGACCGCGCGCACCGGGAAATGGCCGGCGGCGGTCTCGGCCGAGAGCATCACCGCGTCGGTGCCGTCGATCACCGCGTTGGCCACGTCCAGCACTTCGGCGCGGGTCGGGATCGGCGATTCGACCATCGACTGCAGCATCTGGGTGGCGGTGATCACCACCTTGTTGCGCGCCAGCGACTCGCGGATGATCTTCTTCTGCAGGCCGGGCAGCTCGGCATCGCCGATCTCAACGCCCAGGTCGCCGCGCGCCACCATCACCACGTCGCTGGCGTCGATCACCTCGGCGAGGTTCTCGATCGCCTCGGCGCGCTCGACCTTGGACACCAGCGCGGCATCGCTGCCGTGCGAACGCGCGATGCTGCGCGCTTCCTCCATGTCGGCGGCGTTGCGGCAGAACGACACCGCGATGAAGTCGACGCCGATCTGCGCGGCGATGCCGATCAGTTCGCGGTCGCGTTCGGTGAGCGCGCCCAGCGACAGGCCGCCGCCGAGCTTGTTGAGGCCCTTGCGGTCGGACAGCACGCTGTCGTTGAGCACGGTGTTGACGATGCGCTGGCCCTCGATGCGCTCGACCTTGAGCTGGACCATGCCGTCGTCGAGCATCAGCACGTCGCCGGGCGACAGGTCGCCGGGCAGGCCGAGGTAGCTCACGCCCACCTCGTGCCGGGTGCCGGGCGGCGCATCCTCGCTGGCGAGCAGGTCGAAGCGGTCGCCCGCCTTCAGCGACACCTTGCCCTCGGCGAACCGCTCGACGCGGATCTTGGGGCCCGGCAGGTCGGCCAGGATGCCGACCTCGACGCCGACGCGGGCCGCCGCCTCGCGCACCGCCTCGGCACGCGCGATCTGTCCGGCCGGGTCGCCGTGCGAGAAGTTCAGGCGCACCACGTCCACCCCGGCACGGAAGATGGCATCGAGCACGCCGGGCGGATCGGTTGCCGGACCGAGCGTGGCGAGGATGCGGGTGCGGCGGCGGTGTTCGGACATGGACAGGATCCGTTGCAGGAGTAAGGATCGCGATGCGCATCGCGAGAAGCCCCGTATCCTAGCCGAGCCCGATGGCGATATCGCACATGTCCTCCGATATCCACGCACGCCTCGATGGACTGCCGGGATTTCCTGTCCTGGCAGGACGGCGCGTGCGCCTGCGCGACCCGTGCCCGGGCGATGCCGATGCGGTGTTCGCGCTGTTCTCCCATCCGGAGGTCATGCGCTACTGGAGCAGCGCGCCCATGCGGTCGCGTATGCAGGCCGAAGGCAGGATCGGCGAGATGCAGGACGGATTCGCGCGGCGCGAATCGATCGACTGGCTGGTGGTCGCGCGCGACGACGATCGCGCGATCGGCAGCTGCACCCTGTACCGCTTCGACGCGCGCCATCGCCGCGCCGAGATCGGTTACGCGCTGCATCCGGACCAGTGGCGTCGCGGCCTCGCCCGCGAAGCGGTATCGCTGGCGCTGGGCTGGGGTTTCCGCAGCCTCGGCCTGCACCGCATCGAGGCCGACGTGGATCCGCGCAACGAAGCCTCGCGCCGGCTGCTGCTGTCGCTCGGGTTCAGCAGCGAGGGGCTGCTGCGCCAGCGTTTCCTCGTAGCCGGACGCGCGGCCGACTCCGAGATCTTCGGCCTGCTCCATCACGAATGGAGTCCGGGCCCGCCGCGCCAGCGCTGACCGCTTCAGCGGATATCGCCCGAGGGCCATCGCATACGGAAACGGCCCGGGATCCGGGGCCGTTTCCGGACGCGATCCTGTCGACCGCTACATGACGCAGCCGTTGACCGTGCGCGACCGCCGGGTCACCACGCCCCAGCCCGGGTCGCCGCAGCCGAACATGCGCACGCCGACCACGGCGCCCGCCTCGTCGTAGTAGATCACCGAGCCCGGGTAGCAGCAGTTGGCCTCTTCCTCGGCCCCGGCGGCCGCCGCCGCGCCCAGGCCGACCACCAGGCATGCGGCCAGCGCCGCGCATTTCAGGTTCCGCATCGAAATATCCATCGCGCTTGTCTCCCTTGGTGAACGGATCGCCGCGATGGCGATCCGTGCCCCTGCTCCGGCGCGCAGCTTCGCGCCGGCCGGATCAGCGATCGATGAAGCGGATGTTACGGAAACCTTCGGATCAGCCGCGCGCCTCCAGCGCGGCCACCGCAGGCAGGGTCTTGCCTTCCAGGAATTCGAGGAAGGCCCCGCCGCCGGTGGAGATGTAGGACACCTCGCCGGCGATGCCGTACTTGTCGACCGCCGCGAGCGTGTCGCCGCCGCCGGCGATCGAGAACGCGCTGGATCCGGCGATCGCGCGCGCCAGCGCCTCGGTGCCCTTGCCGAAGGCGTCGAATTCGAACACGCCCACCGGCCCGTTCCAGACCACGGTTCCGGCGCCCGCGATCATCGCGGCGTAGCGCGCGGCGGTGTCCGGGCCGATGTCGAGGATCAGGTCGTCCGCCCCGACTTCCGCCACCGGCTTGACCGCGGCCGGCGCCTCAGGATGGAACTGCGGCGCGACCACGACGTCGGTCGGCACCGGGATGTCGGCGCCACGCGCCGCGGCCTTGGCCAGGATCTCGCGCGCGGTCTCGAGCAGGTCCGCCTCGTGCAGCGACTTGCCCACCGGCAGGCCCTGCGCGGCGATGAAGGTGTTGGCGATGCCGCCGCCCACGATCAGCTGGTCGACCTTGCCGACCAGGTTGGACAGCAGTTCGAGCTTGGTCGAGACCTTGCTGCCGGCGACGATGGCCAGCAGCGGCCGCGCCGGTTCCTCCAGCGCCTTGGCCAGCGCGTCGAGTTCGGCCATCAGCAGCGGCCCGCCGGCGGCGACCGGCGCGAACCGGATCACGCCGTGGGTCGAGGCCTGCGCGCGATGCGCGGTGCCGAAGGCGTCCATCACGAACACGTCGCACAGCGCCGCGTACTTGCGCGACAGGGCCTCGTCGTCCTTGCCCTCGCCGGGATTCATGCGGCAGTTCTCCAGCAGCACCAGCTGGCCGGGTTCGACCTGCACGCCATCGACCCAGTCGCGCACCAGCGGCACGTCGCGGCCGAGCAGTTCGCCCAGCCGGCGCGCCACCGGCGCCAGCGAATCCTCTTCGCTCCACTCGCCTTCCTTCGGCCGGCCCAGGTGCGAGGTCACCATCACCGCTGCGCCCTGCTCCAGCGCCAGGCGCAGCGTCGGGATCGAGGCGGTGATGCGCTGCTCGGAGGTGATCTGGCCATTGTCGATCGGCACGTTCAGATCCTGCCGGATCAGCACGCGCTTGCCGGCAAGGTCGAGGTCGGTCATTCGCTGGATGGGCATGGAGGCTCGCTCGGGTTCGCTGTGCGGGGCCGCCACGCGTAAGCGGTAGCGGCGTGGTGGGGCGGATGCGGCGACGGCGCGGGCGACGCAACGCCGGTGCGGGCCCGCATTGTCGATGCCGCAGGCGCGGCAGGCAAACGTTGCAGCGGCGACCGATCAGGCCCGGGGTTTGCGCAGGAGGCTGGCCGCGAGCGCCGCCACCAGCAGGGCACCGCCCACCAGCAGCGCCCACAGCAGCCAGCCGCGCCAGTCGCGCGGCTGTGCCGGCGGCTGCAGCGCGTCCGCTCCGGCGAGCACCCGCGAGGCCGAGAGCGTGGCAAGGCCCGGCTGCCAGGCGGGACCGCGGGTGGCGCGGATCGCCTCGAGCGACTGCGCGACCGGAGTCCCCGCGCGCTGCGCGCGGGCGCTGCCGGCGACCAGCCGGTACGGCGGCGTCCCCGCGGCGATGAACACCACCGCCTCAGGCCGCCAGCCCAGGCGCAGGCGCGGCGTCGACGCGTCGTTCCGCGCCCCCACCAGCTTCCACTGGCGGTCGCGGGTGATGCCCGTCAGCGGCTGCGGCGCGGAGCGGTTGGCGCCCTCGCCGCTGCCGATGGCGTAGGCCACCCAGGGCCCCGCGCGCAGCGTCCACGACGCGTCCGCGTGTTCGCGGCTGTACAGCCGCCACTGGCCGGTGCCATTGCCCGCGTACTGCAGGTCGGCGACTTCGACGGGAAAGCGGCCATCGAGTTCGAACAGCCGCGCCGTGGCAGCCGGCTCCTGCAGCGGCGTTCCCTCCAGTTCGCGCCACTGCAGCGGCGCGCGCCGGTCGGGCGAGGCCAGTTCGGCCTGCACCGACTGCAGGCGTGGACTGCCCTGCCCCTGTCCCGGCAGCAGCCGCAGGTAGCGCGCATCGGCTCCGACCGGCACGCGCCGCTGGAGCAGGCGCTCGCCATCGCGCGCCAGGTCCACCAGTTGCGCCTGCGCCTGCACCGGGCGCCAGGCGCGCAGATCGTCGCTGGCCTCCACCCGGTAGGCGCGGTCGATTCCATCCTCGCCCGCGGCCCACTCCAGGTGCAGCGCTTCGATCGGCGCATCGAGCCCGCTGGCGTCGACCAGCCAGGCC